>DASVSL010000075.1:0-5388 GCA_036388095.1 Saccharimonadales bacterium (SeqCode)
AAGAAACGGACAATCACCTGCGGATATTCGTCAACGCCCACGGCGAACAAGCCAGCGAAGACATCCGCCGTAACGTCCGTCTCAAATTGCTAAGAGTTGGCAATGTCAGCGGCGTGCGTCTGATGACGCGCGGCACCACCCCCAGTCCCAAGTCTGTCTAGTTTTAGGAGAGAAGATAATGGCAAAGTTCCAACGCGGAAGCGTCAAAAGGGACGGCTTCGGAATCGTGATATTAGGAGAGCTGACGCCTGCCCAGGATCAAGCGATCGCTGCTCTGGCTAAGAAAGCAGATCGACGACGGCCGGTTGATCACGTTACCTGTGTGACCAGGCGTCCCGATTACAATCGCATCGATTTTCAGGTCGCCCGCGAACGTGGCGTCTCCCCAGCAGATGTTCAGATTCGTTTTCTGAATCAGCTCAACGCCATCAGGTAGCTAACCAGCAGCGCCCGCCCTCTCGTGAACCAGGTTCATGAATGGGGCGGGCTTCTTTATTTGCTATACTTTTTAGACATGCCAGCCGACCGAACAGCCATCATCACCCTGCCGCACCCGAGCCTACGCCAGCGCTCCGAGCGCGTCCATGTTATTACCGACGACACCGTCAGTTTAATTGAGGATATGCGCGCCGCTGCGCTGGACTGGGAAGATTCGCGCCCACACGAAATCGCCGTTGCCCTGGCTGCGGTCCAGATCGACCGTTTAGAACGCATTGTCATCGTGCGTAGCAACTTCGAGGACAAAGCCGACCGCAACTTCACGGTCCTCATCAATCCAGAGATTTCTAAAACCGAAGGCGAACTAGTGACTGACCACGAAGGCTGCCTCAGTGTCACCGGCGTCTACGGCGCCGTCCCGCGCTGGTCCCGTATCCGGATGAAAGCGCTTGACGAACAAGGCCGCGAAGTCCGCGTCAAAGCCGACGGCTTTTTGGCGCGCGTCTTGCAGCACGAAGTCGACCACACCAACGGCCTCTGTTTCATCGACCACATCGAGCACCAACGCGACGCCTTTTTCATTCTCAAAGATAACGGCGAACTCGAAGCCACCTCGTACGAGACCGTCGAAGATCTGAAGATTTTTCGTGATGACACCGTCTAGAGGGCGCCTGGTTTTTTTCGGCAACGAGCGCCTCGTCAGCGGCTTGCCCCGCACGGATGCGCCCGTGCTCCGTGGCCTGATCGCGGCCGGGTACGACATTGCCGCCGTGGTTGCCAGTCACAGTGACGGCACCTCACGCTCAAGCCGCCAGCTCGAAGTCGCCCAGGTCGCCGAACAGCACGGCATCCCCGTCCTCAAGCCGACCAAGTTAGGTGAATCAGCCGACCTGCTGGCTGCCTTCAAAGCCGATGCCGCGGTGCTTGTCGCCTACGGCCGTATCATTCCGCACGCGATCATCGAACTGTTTCCGGCCGGTATCATCAATCTCCACCCGAGCCTGCTGCCGCGCTGGCGCGGTCCAACCCCGATCGAAACGACAATCCTGTCTGGCGACAAGGTCGCTGGCGTCAGCATCATGCGCCTGAGCGTCAACATGGACGCCGGCCCGATTTTTGCCCAAGCAAACGTCACCGTCAAAGGCGACGAGACCAAGTTCGAGCTCTATGAGCGTCTGTCACAGCTCGGCACAGAACTGCTGTTGAACACATTACCCCAAATTCTAGACGGTTCGCTCACACCCGCGCCACAAGGTGGACAAGGCATTACGTACTCACGGCTGATTGAAAAGACCGACGGCACACTCAACCCGGTGTCCGACACCGCCATGATGATGACGCGCAAGGTCCGTGCCTACCTAGGTTTTCCGAAAAGCCGTCTGACGATCGGTGCTCATGACGTCATCGTCACCAGTGCTCGCGTCGCAAGCAATCCTGACGATGGCGCACTCGTCGTACCGTGCGCCGGTGAAAGCTACCTCGAGATTCTCGAACTCATCGCCCCAAGTGGCCGGCCGATGTCGGGTGAGGCATTCTTGCGCGGGTATAAAGAATGATATTGTTCACCACATCGATAAATCGCTTCTTCTTTCGATAAGAACTGAGTCACATTGTTCTGGAGACCCAGAACCAGCCCCTTCTTTTGGTCATTGCCCCAAAAGAAGCAAAAGGGGCTAGGCTAACCTCTCTCACGCCGAAAGCCGAGCCAGTGAAATGAACGTGCCTGCGGAACGAACCTTGGCGCCATAGCGCCAAGAACCGGTCAAAACTAATTTTCTAGATGAGTAGTTTTGACATGTCCTCGGCAATGACTCGTTCATTTCGCTATCTCGACTCTCGGGTTCATTCAGATAGCCGAATTAATTGCAGTCTCTTTTTATCCGCCCAGAGAGGCGGTCTAGTCGCAGAGTCCAGTTCTGAATCCATAGGTTATCTTTTAGGTGCGCCGATCATCCTGCCCGTAGGGCGGTAATAATCGCAGTCAACTAGTTTGGCTATCTGATTGGGCCCACGCCCGGCTTGGTTGTAGCGACTGAATCATGTGCGAGGACATGTCAAAATTATTCATATAGATAAATGAATTTTGACCGGTTCTTGGCCAAAGGCCAAGGTTCGTTCCGCAGCACCAGTTGCTACCGCCAAGCCGGGCCTGGTGGCCGATCATCTAGCCTAGCTGTTTTGTTTCTTTTGCAGCAATGCACAAAAGAAAGGGTTGCTTCTTGGTCACAAGAAGTGTGATTCGTTCTAGGCCACCAGAATAAAGCAATTATTTACGCCTGTGCAGCGTCAGCACCAAGTATCGTGTCTTTATTCGACGAAATCTCACCCTTGAGCTTATCCAGCTCGGCCGCTACCACTTGCTTGTAATCAGGGCGATTCAGTTCGAGCCATTTCAAGCTGCCGTACTCGCCAAGCACCGTCATAGCACTGACGTCGGCCGGAGCACTCGCCTGCAAGGCCTGAAAATCTGGCTGGTCGGCGTAGTTCGGCATGTGGCGTTCGAACCAGGCGGTGACTTTGTCGTCGTCGTGATCAACGAAGGCCTCGAACTCGGCTAACTGGTCTTCGCTCATGCCCTCACTCAGCTTGGTGCCGACCCGCAGCTCCAGCTCGCTATAGATATGCTGCAAAAAAGCTTGTTTTTGATCGTCAGGTAAGTCGGACAGGCCGACGTCTTGGAGGAACTGGTCGTCTAGTTGAAACATAATTTTAGTATACGCTACTCGTCCAGTAACGACTCAGGTGCAGGGTTAGGACCGACTCCAGCGAAGCTGCTCTTTTTTACGAGCCTCGGCTGCACGGCTAGCGCGCTGATCGGACGCCATATCGGCTTTCGCTTTTTTTACTGCCTTGGCTCGACTGAGTAGTGCGTTCCATGTATCGGTCACACCCCTGTTGGCAGCGGCTTCGCCTAATCTACGCACGAGCTTGGCGCGTCGCGATCCAGGCTCGGTTTCACCGGACGTATCCACTTCTTTGGCACGACTTGGTGAGACCTCGGTGCTTCGTGCAATCGGTTTTGGGGCGCTGGCTTTGAACTTGTTGATGATGCTATCGGCTTCATCACTGTTGAGGCGGCTCAGGATAGATTGGTTGGCGGCAACGTCAGCATCGATCTGCTTGCGGATGTCACCTGGCTGCACGCGGTTAGTTGCCGTCCTGCCCATACGAGCACGGATACGCTTCAAGGCGCCATTATTTTTGGCTTCGCGGTCTTCGGATTTCTCCAGAGCATCGTTAATCAGAGGGATCCCTTCACTGTGGGGTTCGGCCGATGCTTCGCCAGTGTCTTCTTCGGCTGGTGCCGTCGGAGCTTCGCCGGGAGTCGATTCAGCTTGGCGGCGGGTCCATTCGGCCATATCAACTTTGATCTGGGCGGTCGAGATGGCGCCGAAGTGGGTGTAGGCCTTGATGAACTTGTCGCGCATCTCGTCGGTGTCATCGTCGCGTTTTAATTGGTCATAAATTGCCTCAACTTCAGGCGTCAGCGCCTTGATGCGAGAATTAAACGACGTCGGAATGAATGCAGAGTTCTTGTCGTTCGGATCTTGCTTGTCGCCGTGGATTTTTTGATCTCTCGCGAAGCCACGAAGGTGAGAAATCATCGTCTGCGGGTTGCCGTAACGATCCAGGACAGCAAGCATAGCAACGTTGCGTTCTTTGAACGGGCGCTCGGCGGGAGTATCTTGTTCGCTTGATGCTTGGGCTTCCGTGCCATTAGCGGCCTGGTTTTCTGGTGTGCCGGTTGGCGTTCCTTCGCCGTCATCGTAATGGCCCCTTAGCTCATTGATCCATTTCGGGCCAACGGTCTTAAAGGCGTTAAACATTTCTGTGGACATTCCGAAAACGCTATAATTAGCCACTACGAGCTCCGTTTTTTCCTCATCACTTAGGTTCATCTCGGTAGCAAACTCATCGGTCAGCTTGCTGATTTCTACGTAATAAGAAGTTGGCTCACCTGCCGCGATTTTACGTTCCTGAGTCTTTATAATTTCATCCCTGACGTCTTGGCGTGTCGCCGTCAACGTATCGAAGTCAACCCCTTTATCTAGATAATAGCCGAGAGCATTGGCTCGTTCGTGGGTCTGATCCTCGTTTCTATCGAGCCGATCGGCAAGGTAGTCGCCAGCGGCTTCGAATTGTTCAGGGGTTACAGATGGGTCAAGGTCCCAGCGAGCTTGGATCTCTTCAAACGTTTCTACTTCATCTGTTTCTTCAGTCAATGCGTCATTGAAACGGGTTTCGCCAAGCATCATCATGTGGGCAGCGTCGGCGACGGTACGTTTCTTGCGATCAGCCCGCGCTTTCGTATTTTTGCCTTCCACCCGGTGGACGGTGTCAAATGTTTCCATGGCAATTTGCCGCGCTTTTGCACGGACGGCTCGACGGGCATCTCGGTCTGCACTGTTCTGGCTGGCGATATACGTTTCGTCGGTATGCAGCACGGCCCGCATGCCGTCTAACACTTCACGGTCGAACTGCACTGCGGCTAAGCGCTCGGCAGTTTCTCGATCCAGCACGCGGTTACGCTCGGCACGTTCAACGCGGCTGAGTTTTTCTGTCGTAGGGTTGGATGTTTCGGTGGACATTTGCTTTGCATCTTAGCATGCATTTGCCTTTTTGTCAACAGCTTGTGCTTACTATGTTTATGCCTGAAACCAAACATCCCCGCACCACTGCGATGAGTGGGCGGGGATATTCGCGTGTTAAGCGGTCAGCCTAGCTGGTGATGAAACGAGCGCCGACAGGTCGGCGAATTGTCACATCATGTCATGCCATGAACGAGTAAAAAATGTGTGCCCGCCGACTGCCCTTCCCTGGTGTAGAAAGATACAGTCGGCGGGACAACAGATAGCTACTTGGCTTGCTCCCTCACGCGCTCCTCCCAGGTGGAGTTGCGCGTGACCTTGCCGTCGAGCGAGACGGTGAAGTCGTACGTGATCGTACCGT
>DASVSL010000076.1:0-4263 GCA_036388095.1 Saccharimonadales bacterium (SeqCode)
GTTACGCTCCGTGCTAAATCTACCGAAAAAGGAGACGCCTATGTCTACCATCAACCCAACCGGCAAACAAATAATCAGTGTCAGCACCGATTTTTGTGGCCAACCCCTGACCCTCGAAGTTAACCGCGTCGGCTTCCGCACCAGCGCATCCGTCATGGTGCGCTACGGCGACACCGTCGTTCTCGGTACGGCTATGGTCGGCCGCAACCCGATCAGCGGCATGGACTATTTCCCGCTGAGCGTCGACTACGAAGAAAAAATGTACGCTTCCGGCAAGATTTCAGGCTCACGCTTCATCAAGCGCGAAGGCCGTCCGAGTGACGAAGCCATTTTGATCGGACGCCTGATCGACCGCCCAATCCGCCCGCTGTTTCCGAAAGGTTACCGCCAAGAAGTCCAGGTGGTTGCCAGTGTCCTGTCGATGGACCCAGCATTTAGGCCTGACATGGTCGGGATGATCGCCGCCAGCGCCGCCCTGACCCTTAGCGGGGCACCGTTTGACGGTCCGGTCGCTGGTCTGCGTATCGGTCGCATCAATGGCGAGTTCAAAGCCTTCTTAACCCCCGAACAACGCGAACAAAGCGACCTTGACCTGGTTGTCGCTGGCATCGAATCGGGTGTCATGATGGTCGAAGCCGGTGCTAACGAGGTACCAGAAGATGTTGTCGTCGACGCCATCGCCTGGGCCTATGAACAATTCCAGTCGGCCATCGCCTTGCAACGTGAACTGGCCGAAAAAGTCGGCGTCACCGCGCTTGAATACGAACTGGTATTGCCGGATGAAAACATTCAAACCGAAGTTGACGCCTGGATTCAAGGCAAACTCGGCAAGAACCTGCGCGTCGCGTACCCAGAACGAAACGAACTTATCAACAACCTACGCGCCCAGTTCCACGACGCCATGCGTGAGGCCCACGAAGACCAGTTCGACTCGCTCAAAGGCGAGTACGACGAAGCGTTCACGACGGCGCTGCACAAAGACGTTCGTCACGGTATAGTCGCCGATAATGAGCGGCCCGATGGTCGCGCCCTCGGCGACGTTCGCGCCCTTAGTAGCGAAGTCGGTGTGTTGCCTCGTACCCACGGCTCGAGTATCTTTACCCGCGGCATGACCCAGGCGATGAACATCGTGACGCTGGCACCGCTTAGCTATGCGCAGATGGTCGACACCATGGAAATCAGCGACGGTGAACGCCGCTACATGCACCACTACAACGCACCAGGGTACACCGTCGGAGAAGTCCGCCGTCTCGGCTCGCCTGGCCGCCGCGAAATCGGCCACGGTTACCTGGCCGAACGCGCCCTGATGGCCGTTTTGCCGACCGAAGACGAATTCCCATACGCGATGCGTTCGGTGACTGAAATCATGAGCCAGAACGGCAGCACCAGTATGGCCGCGACCTGTAGCGCCTGCTTGGCGCTGATGGACGCCGGTGTGCCGATCAAGGCTCCTGTGTCCGGTATCGCCATGGGGCTGATGATGGACGGGGACACGCCGTATGTCATGACTGACATCGCCGACGCCGAAGACTTCGCTGGTGACATGGACTTCAAAACTGCCGGTACGGCCAAAGGCATCACGGCGCTGCAGATGGACATGAAGGTTCACGGCCTGCCAGTCGAGATCCTCAAGACCGCCCTTGATAAGGGCCGGGAAGGGCGTGCCCGCATCCTCGAGCACATGCTGACCACCATGGCGAAGCCTCGCACCAATATTTCTCAGTTCGCCCCACAGATCGAAAAAGTCATGGTCAACCCCGAGAAAATCGGTGCCATCATCGGCAAGGGTGGTGAGACCATCAACAAGATCACTAGTGAAACCGGCGCCGAAGTCGACATCAAGGACACTGGCCTTGTCACCGTCGCCGCCAGCGACCCGGACGCCATCAAACGCGCCGTCGACTGGATCAAATCGCTCGTCGAAGAACCCGAAGTCGGCACGGTCTACGAAGGTAAAGTCGTCAAGATCATGGACTTCGGCGCCTTCGTCAATATCATGCCCGGCACCGACGGCATGGTGCACATCTCGCAAATGGCCGACCACCGCGTCGAAAAAGTCACCGACATCGTCAGTGAAGGCGAGACTGTCCGTGTCAAACTAACCGCCATCGACGAGCGCGGCCGATTGAACCTCACGATGAAAGACGTCGAATAACCTCATAGGCCCCGTATGCAGCACCCCGATACGTCGTCCGATCCGCCGCCACGGACACAGGCCGAGGTAGAGCGGCGGGTCATTGCAAAATTATCTGATACGAGTGACCCCGATAACTTTATGTCCTATGACCTGAGCGCAAAACGTCCAGTAAAAGAGAAAGCTCTTGTGGTCGTCAAAGGACTTGGATACATCCTGTTGTTCGCGTTTATTATGCTAATAGGCAAGGTTGTTGATGAATCTGTACTGCATATTCAGCCAAGTGATGCCCGTCGCACCGAGCTGCTATCAGTCTCCGGCTTCCTGTTTTTGTTCCTTGTATTCGGCGTCATGATTCTTGTCGCACGCTATCGACTGCGGCGATAACTCCATTACTCATGCCTTAAAGTGCTTCTGTAATTGCGAATTCAAGATCAATGTAACGACGAATCAGTTGTGCAAACATATTCTAGGCAACGGTAGGCCGTCGCCGAATTATTGACATTCCTATCATTCGATTGCACGGCACCTTGGGAACATTGTGCTTATGGGCGTCTCGGGCTATATTGAGAGGTACCTAATGGAGTCCGCTTCTCATGAAGAACAGCCAGTTGCAAGACCTGATGAAGAAAAAGATGAGTCGCAAGCAGTTCCTAGTCATGTCTTCGCTGACGATTGCCGCCAGTTTCGGAATCATCGGTGTCCTACGCCAGCTACTCAGTAATGCGGCGACGCCCGCTGCTAGCTTTGAAGGTGAGGCGGGGAGCGAAACGAGCCCAGCCACTGAAGTTACTGATGCAAGTGCCAGCGCTGGCAAAGCGATCAAATTCGGCACGAGCACGACACAACCCCCGGTCACGGGCTGGACACCGCTTTACTCGACTGAATTCCAAAATCTCACCGGTTGGTCAGTGCGCGACGAAGCCCAGAACAACGACAACAGCCGAAATATCGCAGCGAATGTCGTCCCAGCGTCAGTCGCCGGTGGTAAAGGTCTGAAAATTTACGGCAAACGTCAGTCGGGGTACGCCGTCCCGTATACGTCGGGCGAAATCCATGGCACCGGTACGGGTCTGATCGTACCGAACTATTTCAGGGCAGAAGTCATCGGTACGAGTATGGATGTATCCGGCTTATGGCCGTGTTTGCTGTGGTTCCGGCCACAAAATGCGAACGACGGTGAAATCGACGTCATGGAGTACATGGGTGGCCGGTCCGAAAACCTGACTCGCAAGCGTATCGCCGTCACTATGCACAACGAATATGGCGCGACCCAAGATTCTATCAAGAAACCGATTTACTTTGACCAGCTCAGTAACCCATCTGTGACCGCCAAGCACAAATACGTCCTCGAGAAACGACCCGGATCGATCAAAGTCATCATTGACGACGAAGTCACGTCGACGTTCACCGCAGCAGACAAAGCGTGGTGGAACCGAATCATGGAAGTGCAGGGGCGCACCTGGTACCCACGCATCACGTTGCAGATCGGCAGCGGCTCGGCCACCTCCGTTGTACCGAACCCGCCAGCCAGCTGGACGCAGTCTGAAATGACGGTCGACTCACTCAAGTTCTGGGTACCTGCCTGACCAAGTCACCCTCCGTGTCTGGCCTAGTATGATCGTTCGGATTGTACAATGAGCCTATGACCGACAAAGCGAATCGCCTTGACCAGCTCAGGCAAGACATTTTAGCCGACAATGTCTGTCCTGAACTGCGCGAGTCGGTGTCCCGGTAACTGGTCATCACGATGGCACATCACCAAGTACCACCCCCGATTGATATGGAAAAAACATAAAAATATATATTCATTAAAAATACAATAATAGTATATAATATAACTGAAGTACATTAATATCCTCCATTTACCTTCGGTTGACCTTGACGGAAACTCTTTGGTAACGGAAGATTGTCCAGAGCCAAGTAGTGGTCGCGATATATCGTTCACGACCCCACATCAACAGTAAGGGCCTACCTATGAAACTAACACTCGACGGACAGAACTACCCGAATCCAACCGATCAGCAGCTTACCGCGTGCTTCGGCGCAATGCAGCCAGGCTCGATACTAATCATCGATGCTGATACGACCGATTATTTCATGCAGGTACGGCGGGGCGACGGTGATGA
>DASVSL010000077.1:0-6081 GCA_036388095.1 Saccharimonadales bacterium (SeqCode)
AAACGATTGCTGCTAAAATAACAGCAGGAATCTAGGCGGTGTCCCGGTTCCGCCTCACGCGACTGTTTCGCCGCCCGTCTGATTCGGGTGGCGTTTTTAGTGCTCGACTAACGCAAGGAGGATCGTATGACCGAACTTGACCCCGCAATAAGCAACTACTTGCGAGCACGCGCCCTGAAGAGTCGCGATTACCACATTCAAGCTGCGAGCCCTATAGAACGTCGCCTTGACGATGACATGGCTGGCACCGAGCGCACTCGTCGTATAACAGGAAGTCTGGCCTTACGGCTTACAGCCGCTGCGCGCCGTATTACCGGAACGGATGAAGCCGATGTCACGCACCGCTGAATCACCGTTCGAGCCGCCACCCGGCAGTCGAGAAGCCCACATATTTGATATTGAACAAAAACGCCGAGAACCAAAAAATGCTTTCGAGCGTTTTTTGTTGACGCCACAAGGCTCACGCATGATGAGCGCACTGTTCCAGCAGATCGACGACAGCCGAATCATCGTCCAAGAAGTGTACGAAATGGGACGAAAGTTCAAGGCGGGCTTCACGAAAACTCCTTATGGGCTTCTGACGCATCGCCGAGAAGCTCAGGTCGATCTTGGGCGGCGCGATCTCACCCGGCTCTACATCGGTAACACTGCCGCTTCGGCAGCGTTAGGTCGACAAAACGTCGCCAAGCGTAATGGCGACCTAGAGGCAGAAGAAACGTTTCGTGATACAGAGGTCATTTTTCGCCAGGGTATCAGGCACGAATGGCTACAGGGCAACTACAACCCCGACAGCGACACGTGGTACGACCGTTACGAGCATCTCGGGTATATGCGCGGCAGTACCCTGAAGCTAGACTTGCAGCCAGGCCATAAACGACCCGACACCACCCGAACTGAACGTCGGTTCTCGCTCCAGCAGGCTAATCTGAACCGACCATGATCGCTTCACCACCAATCGCATCGCGGAAATAACTATCGTGCGAAACATACAGTATCGCGCCGGCATAGCGCTGTAGGGCGTTTTCGAGTTCTTCGATACTTGGCAAGTCAAGGTGATTGGTCGGCTCGTCGAGCACCAATAGGCCAGGGTCACCGGCTAACATCGTAATGAGCTGAAAACGAGCTTTCTGGCCACCTGATAGCCTGCTTAGCGGTACCAGCCCGTCACCTTCGTTGAACAAATAGTCGCTCATCAGCTGTCGGACTTTGGTCGGCGTAATAGGCAAGTCACGGTCAAGATGCATACGCTCGATGGCTTCGCCGAGGGGGAGCGCCGTGTACTGAGACGCCGGTTCTTGTTCGTACTGACCGACCCGTACCTGGGGGTCAAGTTCGAGCGTTCCAGCATAAAATGTTGGTGCCGTATCACCCAGGAGGGCTTTAATGAGCGTTGTTTTACCGGCGCCGTTACGGCCACGTAGCTCAGCCGCTTCGCCTTCGCGCAGGTCGATTTTGATGCCCTCAAACAGTGGCGCCTTATAGCCAAGCGACACGTTGTCGGCCCGGATTAACACGCGGCTCGACCGGCTCTCGCTGGTGCGGACATTGACGCGGATGTTTTTGGCTTTGAACTTGTCGTACTGGGCGCCGACTTTGTAATTCAGGTTTTCAACCGATGCTTTGTCGATCCAGAAGGTCGGTTTTTCGAGGGCTTGTAGTTCAGCCAGTTCTTTGCGCGACACATTCTCAAGCCGTTTGAATTTCTGGATTGTCGCCGGGTTGCGGGCTTTTTCTTTCAGCCGTTGATAATCAAGCACCTTCGTCTTCAAGTTCTCGATGCGTTTTTCGACCATGGCGAAATCGTTCATGGCGGTCCCGGTCGAGACAGCATTTTGTTTCAGGTAGGCATCATAATTACCCTTGAAGCTGACGCTTTTGCCGTCTTTGATTTCAATGATCCGGTCGACGTGCTTCAAGACATCGCGGTCGTGCGTGATGATCAACATCGCCTCGCGCGCCTCGCTGAGCCAATCGACAAACTGATTTTTGGCGACGTAGTCCATGTGGTTGGTCGGCTCGTCTAGCAGTGCCAGGTCGGCGTCAGCGTGCATGACTTTGACCACTTCAACGAGTCGTTTTTGACCACCAGACAAAGTGACGAACGGACGATGCGCAACCCCCACCAGCTGGAAGGTATCAAGTTCGCGCTCGACCAGTTCTTCGATCCGGTAGAAGCCTTTGTCGTCAAACCGTTGCAGAGCGGTCGTATAGGTATCGATCATGCGCATATCGTCACCCATTGTCATCGGGTACGTCTCCATGACATGGCTCAGTTCAGAGTATTCGGGCAATCCGGCTAAAATATACTGCAATACAGTCGTATCGGCCGCCACTTCACCGTGTTCCTGGGCGGTTGCAACGACAGAGACACCGCGTTTGAAGATGATTTCACCCGTAAAATCAGTGTCGGTGCCGGCCATAATTCCAAAAAGCGTCGACTTGCCAACACCGTTACGGCCAATGACACCGACCTTCTCGCGGTCGTCCACGCTAAAAGTGACGTCCGAGTATAAATTCTTCGGTCCGAATGATTTTTCAGTGATGCGAATATCAGCGATCATAAAGGCCTAGTATACAGAGACAGGGTAATATCTTTAAATCACACTATTGACTTTTACACGAAAAAAGAGTATATTTGATAGTACTACCACTTCGCGGGTGGTGGCCGGGATGAATACGTCATCGGCCATCGTGAGGCCGTAGCGTATGTTTGAGAGAGAAAGTGATTGCTGGCGCCATTTTCCGGTGGCAACGGTACTCACACTACAGGCGAGTGCGCACGAAGACGCCCAAAGAGGCTTATTTGTGTCAAAACCGGTTCGACACGACTTTCGCTCCGCGGGAACGGAGACACGACGAAGCTGTGTCGGATGGAACGCATTCGATTTCTCTTGAAAACACCCATCGGTGGATGACCTGGAGTATGGTCTCCTCGTCCATCGTTCCATCCCGGCAAAGCCCGGGGCCCGAGGTTCGCAGCCGCCAGTGACGTCCATTCGAGAGGCGTCGCAGGCTGCATACCAGCACGCGGAGGTTACCTCCGGCTCGCTGGTCGTGCAAACACCTCGGGCCCCTGGGCCCTCAACGTTCGTGATTTCCGGATCACATGTACATTTCCACCCTCTGGTTGCAGCCAGAGATGAGGGCTGCGGCCCAAGGTAACCGAAACAGATGTCGAGCGAGTTAGAAAACTTGGTCACTCCATCGTTTCTGCGACTAGTGTCTGCGGGTATTCTTATCCGCTCCATCGCACCTTGGGCCCGCCCGGACCTACCGACTACCATCGGGCGGGGCCCGGAACCTGATGTAGCGCCTGCACTGCGCTTTCCCAGAATTCCGGGCCCCAGGGCCACATTATGATCTCCGCCTCGTGCGGAGATTTTTCTATGTTGGCATTTCTATTTTTCTACTATTGACATATGTATGTAAGTGTGCTATTATGCAACCACGCCTAACCGAGAACAGGCGCATGAGCGCTACGGCGCAAAATCGAGAAATACCTTTGTGTTAAGCACCTTGAAGCACCCGCTCTACCCGGAGCCCGATACCCACCTTCGCTTCACAGCGTAGACATCTGCTTCGGCAGTGAAGTATCGGGCTCCGGCCCATCACTCATAGAGTGACCCTTAGACCCGACAGGCCTGGATGGCGACCGGAGGCGTTTAGCGATGTATTTCGCTCCGCTAACCTTGCGTACCAGGTCTGTCGACCACTTCCGCCTGCGTAGCGCTTCGAGCCTCGCACGCGGAAAACGGGGGCGGACCAGACAGTTGATATGTTCGTGCGAACACACGTCGCGCGCAAGCGCTAATCGTGGAAGGCGTGTTCGATCGCTCAGCAACCAACCAACTGGTCCGCCCCGGACCCACCGACTACCGAAGTCGGGCAGGGGCCCGGATGTTAAGCAGCACGCGCGTGCACACAACATTCCGGGCCCCGGGTCACACTCCTCGGCCTCGTGCCAGACGCCCCGCAACTGCGGGGCTATTTTTATTTGGACGTATACTAGTTAGTACGACATGGCATTCGAAGATTTCAAACACAAAGACAGTGTCGTCATCGTCTATACGGGCGAAGGCAAAGGCAAGACGAGCGCTAGCTTAGGGTTGCTCGTCCGCGGCCTCGGGGCAGGCTGGCACGTCGCATATATCCAGTTCATCAAGCTGTGGGATGTCAGCGAGCATACTTTCATCCGGGATATCATGCCGATCTACGGCGAACGGTTCGATTTTTATAAAGGCGGCCTTGGCTTTTTCGAAGCCGGCGATTTATCGGCTGGCAATGGCACGGCCAACGAACATACGGCCCACGCCCGGGCGACCTTCGAGTTTGCCAAAGAAACGGTCAGCGGGGGTAGGTACGACCTAGTGATTTGTGATGAGATCAATAATGCAGTACACGACGGTCTGTTATCGCTAGACGACATCTCTGAGCTCCTCGACAGCCGAAATCCAAAGACGAGCTTATGTCTGACGGGGCGAGATTTTCCGAATGAATTATTAGATCGAGTCGATATCGCGACCAACATGACCAAACTGAAACATCATTTTGACGACAACTACTTAGCTAACGTAGGAATCGATTACTAAATAGGTTAGAGCCGGGAAGTGGTGTGGTCATATATTTTGACCAGTTTCGCGATCTGGCCCTCTTCAGTAAACTCGGCCGCCAATTCACGGCTGCGTTTGCTAAAGCGAGATTGGAGGGTCTTGTCACCGAGCAGTTCACCGACGGCATGGGCAAAATCAGCTACGTCATTGTCGACGATGTAGCCGTTTTCGCCGTCCAGAACGACCTCTGAGAGATCTGGGTCGATCATCACAACCGGCAGGCCAGACTGCGCTGCCTCATGCAGGACCCAGGCCTGGGTGTCGGTGAGTGACGGGAAGACGAAAACGCTGCTGGTCTCGAATACGCGGCCAAGTTCTTCACGTGGCATCGAGCCGGTAAACGTAATGCGCCCCCGTGCGATTGACTCATTCGCTAATGTCTCAAGCGTCGCCCGGTATTCATTGTCACCCACGAAGACTAGTCGGGCGTCAGGGTGTGCTGCAGCGACCTGTTCGATCATCGGAATCAGTAGTGCCAGATTTTTCTCAGCACCTAGCCGGCCGACGAAAAGAACGATTTTGTCTTTGGCGGCGATGCCATGTTGTTTTCTAAACTCAGCCTGTTGAGTCTTCGTACTCGCAGGTAAAGGCGTGACACCATCAGGCTTAAGGGTGACTTCGTAGCGGTAATTGTCGCTGTTTTGCCAGCTTTCGAGCTGCTGTTTGCTTTTGCGGCTCAGGGCAATCACTGCGTCACATTTGCTGTACACCAGCGTCACCATCCGTTTCACGATGTCAATGTTCCATTCGACGCGACCACGACGTGGCCGGTAGATCCGCATGATCTCGCGCAGATCCTTACCGTCGACCCGGACCGTAAACGGCAGCAGGGCAACGAGGGCCAAGATCCCTGGCAGCAGCAGTCCGTCGCGGTAATGTTCGACGTACTCACGTAGGTCTGTGCAGTGCTGGGCGACGAGTGGTGTCTCGGTCCGAATGGCAGCGAACACACCCATCAGGCCGATTTGACCAGGGGTGAAGAAATGGATGACATCCAGATCAAGCTCGCGAACTTGTTTCAAGACGCGCGGCGGAAAGAACAAGCTAGTGTCGTAGTCATCGTAAAACGCACCCTTGACGCTCGAGAAACGAATGACATGTTCGTCTTCATCGTACGTTTCGGCATGCTTGGTAGGCCGGATGGACCGTGCGGGGCAGAAGATATACACTTCATGACCCAGGCTTTCCAGGTGACGTTTGGTGGATGCGACGACGTAGACGATGCCGTTGATCGACGGGAGATACGTGTCAGTAAACAGGCCGATCTTCATGACGTATGCGCTCATTATAGCAAAACGGTCGCGCCCGCGGTACACTACCAGTAGTAAAACCTCTTATGGATACCGTAAAAAAACGTATATCTGGCCTCCTTCCCGCATTCCGCCCCAACCGGTGGTGGAAGTGGCTGCTCTATGGCTTGGCGCTTGGCCTGGTGCTGATGTACACCGCCGCGTGGTGGAACCCAGTCCTG
>DASVSL010000078.1:0-5905 GCA_036388095.1 Saccharimonadales bacterium (SeqCode)
GTTGTGGCGTTGCCCTGGCTCAGTTTTTTCATACTGGGCCATCAACTCAGCGATGCGTTCTTCGTCATCACCAAGTTCTTGGCGTTCGAGCAGCGCATCAACCCGGGCTTTGTCGGCCTTACTCAGCCGCTCATACACGGCGTGCAGCATCTCGTGGGCGGCAGTGACCTCTTTGATGCCTTCAAGCCGACGATCGCTAATATCAAACAGATAGATCCGCATAGCCGAGTAACACCCAAGGACCGCCGTTTGCTCGGTGGTGAGCGACCGGCAGGCATCGTTAAAACTATCGCGGTTCAGTAGTTCTGGCCGCGATGCGTAGAATAAGAACTTGCCACGACCCGTTAGTTCCGCCCGGTCAGCCAACGCCGCAGCCTCTGGGGACGGCTGGTGGTACCAGACAGTAAATTGATCGTACAGCGGCTGCCGAAACCAAAAGATCGTTGCAGCGAGCGCGAGTAGTACGAGGCTGACCAGCAGCCGTACAGCAGAGCTGCCGCTAGCGAGCGATCGCGTCCGCATGTGCTTGTTCTTGCGTCACGCTCAGATCGAGTTTGCCGCCCTTCACGTTTACCCTGATCAAATCACCCTTACCGTACGCACCCGACAATAATCCGTCGGCAATGGCGTGTTCTAATTCGTTTTGAATGACGCGGCGGAGTGGTCGGGCGCCATTTTTGGCGTCATAGCCACGGTCAATAAACCACCGCTTAGCACTTGCGCTCAGGCTGACACCAATACCTTTTCGGCCTAAACGACGGTTCAGCTCGTCAATCAAAAGGTCAAAGATACGTCCGACCTCAGTACGTGTCAACGAACGGAAGACGATGATATCGTCAAACCGATTGATGAGCTCAGGACGCATCATACGCTCGAGAGCTTCAATGGCTGCGGAACGGTTTTTGCTGTGCAAGGCCTCGACTTCGTCACTGTCGCGCTTCGTCTTCGCGCCGAAACCCAAGTCGGCTTCGCGGCGCATACGGTCGGCACCGAGATTGCTCGTCAGGATGATGATCGTGTTACTGAAATCGACCTGACGACCTTTAGCGTCAGTCAAAGTACCGTCTTCGAGCAACTGAAGTAGTAGCTGGAACACGTCCGGATGGGCTTTTTCAATCTCATCGAGTAGTACCACACTGTACGGCTGGCGGCGAATCTTGTCTGTCAACTGACCGCCGTCGTCATACCCAACGTACCCAGCCGGGGCACCGACAAGTCGGCTGGTCGTGTGACGCTCACCAAACTCGCTCATGTCGATCTTGATGAGGGATTTGTCAGACCCAAAGACTTCGCGGGCCAGCACACGTGCCAACTCCGTTTTGCCAACCCCGGTCGGCCCCATAAAGATAAAACTTCCAATTGGTCGTTTACTACTAGCAACGCCACTTCGGCCACGACGGACGGCGCGAGCCACGGCGGTGACGGCTTCTTGTTGGCCGACGAGATGTTTGGCCAGATGTTTTTCGAGGCGCCGCAGTAAATTGGCTTCTGAACGCTTCAGGTGTTGTACCGGGACGCCGCTCATCGTCGCAACCGCACTGGCAACGTCATCGTACGATAGGCTTGCCCATTCACTCTTTGGCTGAGTGACTTCATCAAGCTTTTCTTTGACACGACTAATGCGCATCTTATACAGAGCCGCACGCTCGTAATCTTGCGCGCTGACGGCGTCTTCCATCTTTTCATTCAGGCCGCGTAATTCGCGCTGGTACTCGCGGGCTTTGCTTGGCGTTTTGCCGCTGCGCACCCGAACCAAACTTGTCGCCTCATCCAGCACGTCGAGGGCTTTGTCGGGCATGAATCGCTCGCTAATGTAACGATCGGCCAGGTAGACGACGTCTTCGATCAGACCGGCTGGCACTTTGACGCTGTGATGTTGTTCGTACTTCTCTCGCATGCCCTCCAGTATCGCTTCGCTGTCGCGGATATTGGGTTCTTCAACCACGATCGGCTGTAGACGACGCTCAAAGGCAGCGTCTTTTTCGATATGCTTACGATACTCATCAAGGGTGGTTGCGCCGATCATACGCAGCTTGCCGCGAGCGAGGGCTGGCTTGAGCATATTAGCGGCGTCCATGGCGCCTTCGGCCGCACCGGCGCCGATCAGCAGATGAAGCTCGTCGATAAAGACAATTGCGCTGTCGTCACGGGTCAGTTCTTCGACGACTTTTTTCAGCCGTTCTTCGAATTCACCGCGGTACTTGGTGCCTGCAATCATGGCGGCAAGATCTAGTTGGTAAACGTGCTTGTCGAGCAAATGATCCGGCACGTCTTCGCGGGCAATAAGTTGCGCTAGACCTTCGACGATAGCCGTCTTGCCGACACCAGGCTCACCGATCAAAATGGGATTATTTTTGGTCCGTCGGCTCAAAATAGTAACCATGCGAGCAATCTGTTGATTCCGGCCAATGACCGGGTCAAGCTCGCCGGCACGAGCCGCTGCGGTTAGGTCAGTGCCATACGCGTTGAGGGTCTGGTGCTTTCGGCTGCGACGTGCCTTGCTGGCTTGGCCCTCAAAATCAGCCGCGTCTGATTGCTGGCGGTTCAGGTAGCCTTCGATATCGCCAAGCAATTCTTCGACACTGACGTTCATGTCGCGCAGCAGCACCGTTGCCCGGGCGTTCTTCTGGCTAAGAATACTGAATAAGATATGTTCTGTGCCACAGTAGTCTTGGTGAAACTCTTGGGCGACGTCCCAGCTCATGCGCAGCGTCAATTTTGCCGTTTCGCTCAGGCCTTTGGCGCCCGTGCTGACAACTAACGTCCGTGGTGTTAAATTCAGTGCTACTTTGGCACGATCGAGCGTCACACCGACGTCGGCGAGCAGTTTGGCGCCCACCGACGCGTCTTGACTAAGGACACCGAGCAGTAAATGTTCGGTGCCAATATAGGCACTTCCAAGGCTACGCGCGATCATATCGGCTTGCTCGATGCTGCCGCGCGCGTTCTCTGTTAACCGGTGCAAAAATTCCTGCATGCTATCCATAAAATCTCACCCCCGAATTTCTCCTATCTTCATGTCTTCTTAGTATACAAAATTAGCACTCTCATAACAAGAGTGCTAATTTGTTTTTCAGCTAAATCACTCTTCAGTCGTCTCTTCGACAGCACTCAGTAAACTATCTTCGATGTTCTTTTTCGGCTTCGGTGCTTCAACCGGAGCCGTTGGGCGGTTTGTGGCGGTCTCGATATCGAGTTCGTAGCCGGTCAGTTTGCTCGCCAGGCGAACATTCTGGCCACCGCGGCCAATCGCAATTGACTGCTGGTCTTCGGTCACATATACCCGAGCGCGCTTGCCGGCTTCGTCGAGCTCGATGCTGCTGATCTCAGCCGGGCTGAGGGCATTGGCGATAAAGTTCTTGATATCGGCATCATAGGTAACGATGTCGATCTTTTCTTGGTCACCAATTTCGTTCATGACGGCAGTGACACGGGTACCATGACCGCCGACGAAGGTACCGACCGGGTCAACACCTTGCATCGTGCTGGCAACGGCCAACTTGGTGCGCTTACCCGCCTCACGGGCCAAGGCTTTGATCTCAACCGCTCCGTTCTCCATTTCTGGCACTTCCTGCTGGAAGAGGTAGTGGACGAAGGCCTCGTTGGCTCGGCTCAAAATCAGTTGCGGACCACGGTTTTCACGCTCGACGTCTTTTAGGTAAACCTTCAGGCGCGATCCGATACCGTAATACTCGCCAGGAATCTGCTCGCTAGCGGGCAAGATTCCGATAGCCTTGCCGAGCTCAACCCGGACAACCCGTGGCTCAACTCGTTGGATGGTACCGGTGAGGACGGTGCCGATCTTGTCCGAAAATTCGCTCAGAACGACTTCTCGCTCAGCTTCACGTAGCTTCTGCAAAACGACCTGCTTGGCGGTTTGGGCAGCGACGCGGCCAAAGCTGCTAGCTTCGAACTGTTCTTCGACGACATCACCGACGACAGCGCCCTTTTTGAGCTTCTGAGCATCTTCGACGGTCATTTCGGTTGCTGGATTTTCGACTTCATCGACGACCTGGTACATGACAAAGATTTTGGCCGAGCCGCCAACGGTGTTTAGTTCGGCGCGGACGTCCTGCTCACGGTCACCGTTATCACGGCGCCAAGCGGCTGCGATCGCCTGCTGGACAACGTCCATAACGACTTCTTCGGGTAAGTTCTTTTCGTCAGCAATCGTATCGATCACCTGCATCAGTTGCTTGATATTTAGTTCTTGCATGTAATACCTCCTAGTAAGTCATGGCATGAAAAAGTCCGACCTGCCGGCCGGATTAGTACAAATATGATTATATACCT
Organism: Saccharimonadales bacterium (SeqCode); assembly: GCA_036388095.1. GTDB lineage: Bacteria > Patescibacteriota > Saccharimonadia > Saccharimonadales > Saccharimonadaceae > DASVSL01. The sequence goes on from DASVSL010000078.1 coordinate 4,294, forward strand.
GTCTTTTCAGTATAGCAAATATTATTGCTTTTGTCAATTATTGTTGTACAGTATTGTTTAGTGTTCACCAACGAGAGGCTGTGGCATGCAAATTATCAGGTTTGATAAAGTCGACACTTTGGCTAAAATCGATCTCCAAGCGCCCATATTCAAAGGGGCAATCGCCGAGGCAAACCGCCGTGGCCTAAGAGAGGTCGAGTGTACAGAAGACCTACCTGTACTCGAGAAGTTCATGCGGATCAAAGATATGTTCTATGTCGGCCGTGATGGCTGGCATAGCACGAGTATCCGTGTGACGATTCGCAACGGCTGCTCGTGGAGTGACGTCGAGCCGCGACTCCGTCGGCTCATCGACTCACTACCTGCTGCTCGGTAACACTTACCCACCCGGGGCCCTACGCAATGTCGTCGGGTCCCTTTTCATTTGCTAAGCTAGATAGATGCATAAAGTCAGCCGACTCTACGAACAATTTCAGCCCAGCGAGTACCGTTTGTCTCTTCGACCTGATCGAAAGAAGCGAACATTCAGTGGGACGGTCGGCATTATCGGCCATTTCAACGGCGGTAGAACGCTGACGCTCCACGCCAAAGACCTCACGATCGAGCAAGCTCACTGCGAAGGTAACGACCTGACGTTCACGCAACACGAAGATCTGCTCGAAATAACAGGCGACATCACTAAGGGGCAGCGCCACATCGTCGTCGTTTTCTCGGGCACCATCACCGACCAGATGCACGGCCTCTACCCGTGTTATTTCGAGGTGGACGGTACGAAACAGGAGCTTCTCGCGACCCAGTTCGAATCCCACCATGCCCGTGAAGTGTTCCCGTGTGTCGACGAGCCTGAGGCAAAGGCCGTCTTCAACCTTGCCCTCGAAACCGAACCTGACGTTACCGTACTGAGCAACATGCCAGCACGGACCGTCATGCCCGAGGGCGCCATAACGACGACTATATTCCATCCGACACCAAAAATGAGCCCCTACCTACTGGCATTCGTCATCGGTGACCTGCAAAAACAGTCCGCCAAAACGAAAGACGGTGTCGAGGTAAATGTCTGGGCAACCAAGGCGCAAAACCCAGCTAGTCTGGCTTTCCCGCTCAAAACCGCCGTCGATATGATCGAGTTTTTCGACGATTATTTCGGGGTACCGTACCCGCTCCCAAAAGCCGACCACGTTGCGTTACCTGACTTTAGCAGTGGCGCCATGGAAAATTGGGGGCTTATCACGTACCGCGAAGTCACCCTCCTGGTTGATGATTCGTCGTCACTGAGCATGCGCGAGTACGTCGCCACTGTCATCGCCCACGAAACCAGCCACCAGTGGTTCGGTAACCTCGTCACGATGCGCTGGTGGGATGATCTGTGGCTGAACGAATCATTCGCCACCCTCATGGAACATGTCGCCGTCGACGCCCTCAACCCGGGCTGGCACGATTGGAATAATTTCGCCAGCCAAGAGGTCTTGTCAGCCCTCCGCCGTGATCAGTTGGCTGGTGTCCAAGCCGTTAAAACGACCGTCAACCACCCGGATGAAATCTCAGTGCTGTTTGACCCAAGCATTGTCTACGCCAAAGGCGCCAGATTGCTAAAAATGCTGCGGAGTTATAT
>DASVSL010000079.1:0-5966 GCA_036388095.1 Saccharimonadales bacterium (SeqCode)
AGGCTAGCTTGAGACTCAAAACGAGCGTTCTCGTTTCACCCCGCGAGGCACTTAGACGTGCTGCATCCCCACGAAGCTCAAAGGTGTAATCATCGCGGTGGGGGCCGGTCGAGGTCGTCCCACGTTGTCGATCAAGCGGTAGGTGGCGGTGCAGCGTCGCGACGTAATGCGATGTATCGGGACGCGCACCTAAACTCGACTGATACCCCAACTGGACACTCGTCGAAACGCCTGCGATTTGGCTGTAGAGGTCACTGAGAAGGCCGTTAAGCCGCTCGGCGAGCTCGGCACGAGCCACGACCAGTTCGACGCCGTGGCTACTCAGCAGCACGTCCCAAGAGAACAATCGGTCCGTCAGGTCAGGCGGATTTTGACGCAGCAAATTATTGCGCTGCAGTAGCGTCCGTTCATAACGACCAAGCGTGAGTTTATAGCGCTGCGACAAACTACTCAGCATCGTGTCGAACGCGTCGCGTCGCCGCGAGGGCGAGCCATGTAGCAGCAGGAGGTCGGTTGGCTCGAACAGAACAACCGGCAAGCGGTCACGGTAGCGAAAGCCTTTTTTCGTATCGAGCGTGACGAGCTGTTTGGCTGGGTGCTGGTCCGGTTGGTAGCGTAATTGCCGTGGCTCATCGTCAACCAGGCCATCGAGCCGCCACCACGCCCGGTCATGCCGAACTAAATCGCGGTCAGCAACCCGAAACGAGGTGCCCGTCAGCAGAACATACACCGCTTCGAGTAAATTTGTTTTACCGGCGCCATTATCCCCGGTGACGAGCGTCAGCTGCGGATCAAACGCAAACCGGGCCTCGTCGTAACTACGGAACTGGCGCAGCGTCAACTCACTCAGTGTCATTAGCTACGCAGGGGCATGACGATATGCTGATAATCACCGCCGCCGCTGTCACTCGTCAGGACACAGGGGGCTAATTTACCACTAAAGCCGAACCGGATTCGCTCTGACGAAAAGCACCCCAGCGCTTCGATCAGATAGCGTGAGTTCAGGGTGACCGAGCCTTCTTGGTCAATCTCGGCCGACGCCTCTGATGTGTTTTCACCCAGTTGCGAGGCAACCGAATGAATCGATAACAGTTGTTTTTGGACGTCGGTTGTAATCGTGACACTGCCGCCCGATTCGCGGGCGAACAGACTCGCCACCTTGGTGACGCGACTAAATTCGTTCCGAGCCACGTCGGCGTGAATTTCGGTGTCCTTCGGGATCAGCTGGCGGTAGTCTGGGAAGTTGCCCTCGATCAATCGGCTTGTCACCTCGATATCGCCCATCCGGAACCTGACTTGTGATTCGTCGACCAACAGGCTCACCTCGTCACAGTCGTCCGGGACGACCCGCGCGACATCCTGGAGCGTACTAGCAGGAATCAGGGCTCTCAGCTCACTAGGTGCACTCACCAGGCGTCTTTCGGCCAAGCGGTAGCCGTCAGTTGCAGCCAGGTAGAGGTGTCCTTCGTGGCTATGGAGCAAGGCACCAGTTAAAACCGGGCGGGTACTATCGCTGCTAGCGGTTAACACAGTTTGGCTGATGGCGGTTTTTAACAGATCAGTTGCCAAAACGAGTGGTGCAACATCTTCAATCACCGGCAGGGCGGGGAACTCATCGGCCACCATACCGTTAATGGTCGAGACATATTTATCGGCGCTGATATGGAGCTTACTCCCGTCAACCCGCAAATCAACATTACCCTTGGGCAGGTTAGCCACGAACTCACTGAGTAGGCGAGCTGGGACGGTGATAGCGCCTTCACTTACCACCTTGGCACCGATGTGCTGAGTGATGGCAACTTCTAGGTTCGTCGCCGCTAGCAGTAAGCGGTTGCTCTCGGTTCGAAGCAAGATGTTACCGAGGACAGGTAATGAGGTTCGCGTACTGGCGACCCGCGCGACAGTGCCAAGGGCGCTGTTTAGGTTTTCCTGGGTGACAGTTACTTTCACTTGTATGCTCCTTCTCTTTCTATATAAGTAGTAGTCGTAGTAATAGGCTCTGTGTATAGCGGGGATAACTCACATATAACTGGGGTGAAAACGATCTGAGCCATGTGGGTAACCCTGCGGACCGGGGCGTGGGTAAAACTGAGGACAACCAGCCGAACCAATGGACAAGTCGGCTGAATCGCCCGGTAGGCAGTGCGGTGGGGAAAACCTGTGCATGATCATCCCCAGGCTTGTGCCCCGGCCCGTCAACAGACTCTCCACCATCTATCCACAGCTCACGCATACAGTTTTTCCTTTAGTTCGGCTACTTGTTCGCGGATGACGAAGTCTAATTTGATCGCTTTTTCAATCTTTTCAACCGAATGGATGGCGGTCGTGTGATCTTTGCGACCTAACTCGACGGCAATGCGCGGGAAACTGAGGTGAAGCTCGCTTCGCAGTAAATACATGGCGATCTGGCGGGGGACGACGATATGTTTGTCGCGTCGCGGGCTTTTGATGTCGACCGGCTCGAGCGAAAAATGTTTGGCAGTGCGTTCAATGATTTGTTTCGGCGTCAAATGTGAGGGCCGTGAGGCGCGAACGTTCCCGAGCAGCCCGCTCGCTGTCTGGGTGTCAGGCTCGATACCGCGCATTTCAGAAAAAGCCAGGAGCTGATTCAGAGCGCCTTCGAGTTCGCGAACGTTGGTTTTGATGTTGCCAGCCAGGTACTCAATCGTCTCGCGGTTAACGACACTGGCACTTTCACTCGCTTTGGCCTCTAAGATGGCGCAGCGGGTTTCAAAATCAGGCAGCTGAATGTCGATCGTCATGCCCCATTCAAAGCGGCTTCGTAGTCGTTCGGACAGGGTAGGGATGCTTTTGGGCGGTTTATCGCTCGTGATGATAATTTGTTTATTGGCTTGATGCAAGATATTGAAGGTGTGGAAGAATTCTTCTTGCGTCTTTTCCTTGTTGGCAATGAACTGCATGTCGTCAACCACGAGCACGTCGACGTGACGGTATTTGTTGGAAAAGCCTTTTTGCTTGAAGCGGATCGAATCTAAAAACTCATTTACGAAGGTTTCGCAGTTGACGTACAGGACCCGGGCTGACGGTTTATGGCGTTGAATCTCATTGCCGATGGCCTGGACGAGGTGGGTTTTCCCTAAACCGACCCCGCCGTAAAGAAACAGCGGATTGTACTTCGTGCCAGGGTGAGCGGCGACGGCGTGCGAAGCGGCGTAGGCGAGGTCATTGTTACCACCGACAATGAAGTTATCAAGTGTATAGCGGCGGTTTAAACCGGCCGACGCCTCGCTGACGTCGCTCCCAGATTCACGGCGAGCGGTGGCGCTATTTTGATGGTCGCGCACGGCGGCCTGGAGTGGGGAGGGGGCGTCGGCGATTTTTTGCGGCTTACTGCCTTTGATGACATACGAGATGGTGCGGGCCTGGATGCCGTTTTTTGCCAGTGATTCTTTCACCTGACGGTTGAACTTTGTCTCGAACTGTTGCTTGGCAAAGATGTTCGGCACGGCAATGGAAACCGTGGTTTCGCCGCGTTCGACAAGCTCGGTATGTTTAAACCAGGTCTCAAACGCTGCCCGAGAGACCGATAATTCAATCTCGCCTAACACCGTCTGCCACAGGGCATGGTCTGTCGTCGCCATTGCTATAATGACCCCTCCTTTACAGTGCTTCCACTATACCCGGCGGCATAGTTTTCCACAAACGATCGGTCATCTAAAAAACAGGGAAGCAGGGGGAATAGTTTTACACAACCGATACTGCTCTCTGTAAAGCTGTGGATAACTACGCCAAAACTGCGGATAACTAAATATATTTTTGAAACTAAAAAGACAAAAAAGCAAATATATTGCTAAAACGGGAGGGAATTGCTAGACTGTACACCTATGCCAAAACGTACGCATCAACCAAAGACCCGCCACCGCGCCCGAGTGCACGGTTTCCGAGCTCGTATGGCCAGTAAGGCTGGTCGCCTTGTCTTGAAGGCTCGACGCTTCAAAAATCGTAAGCGTCTTAGTGTTTAATCAACACTAAGCATCGTTTCGTACAACCGTCTGGACACAGGCGGTTTTTTTGACCATGCCCCCTGCCAGGTTGTTTCGTGCCATGGTCCGGTACACTAGATGTACTATGTTACATCGACGAAATCGTTTTCATGGTCGCGGCAGTCTACGCTACGTTCACCGGGCTGGACAGACCAGTCGTAACCGTCACCTGCTGCTTCGGTTTGTCCCGAATCTGAAACGTCGCCATAGCCGCGTTGCCGTTGTGGTCGGCAAGAAAGTGGCCAAATCAGCCGTGACAAGAAACCGTATCCGGCGGCGCATCTTTGAGATCATTCGCCTTCACCTGCCCGAAATTCCCACTGGCCACGATCTCGTCGTGACGGTGTATTCGCGCGAACTCGCCACCCTACCGGCGGCCGAGGTTGAGCGTCACGTACTGAACGTGCTGTCAGGCGCGCACTTGCTCTCCAAAAAGCCACCGACATCTGTTACAATTGACTAGATTATGAGTCTGTTTGATACGCTGATCGTCCAGCCGATCTTCAATTTGCTGGCGCTCATCTATGGCCTACTACCGGGCAATGATTTCGGCATCAGCCTGATCTTGTTCACCGTGCTCGTGCGTCTGGCGATGTGGCCACTGGTCCGTCGTCAACTACACCAAACCAAGCTAATGCGAGCCCTGCAACCAGAGCTCAAGCGGCTCAAGGCTAAAGCGAAAGGCGACCGTCAAAAAGAAGCGAGCGCGATGATGGAGCTGTACCGCGAGCGCGGTATCAAGCCGTTCGCCAGCTTCGGGTTACTGTTTTTGCAGTTGCCAATTTTCATTGCTCTGTACCGAGTGATTCAGATTATCACCACCGAGCGCGATCAAATCGCCACCTTTACCTATGCGCCGATCGAAACGCTACGCCCGATTGCTGACATTCTAAATAGCAGAACCTTCTCGTTCGATGAGTCGCTGCTCGGTATTATCAATCTGACCCTGCCAGGTATTGGTGCGGCTGGTTTGTACCTACCGGCTATCTTACTCGCCGCGTTCGCCGCAGCCCTTCAGTTTATTCAGTCGAAACAGATTACACCAAAACCCGATAGTGATAAGCGCCTGCGCGATGTCTTTCGTGACTCGGCGGCCGGCAACGATGTCGACCAGAGTGAGCTGAGTAGCCTAATGATGAACCGGATGATCTATTTGTTTCCGCTGCTGACGTTCGGTATCGGTCTTTACTTGCCGGGTGCGCTGACACTCTATTTCGCCGCCAGCAGCGCCGTCGCCGTCATCCAACAACACATGCTACTGAACCGTGACGTCGCCGAAATGGAAGATATCGCCGATGAACCGACGCAGCCAAAAACCACCAAACCAGCCAAGAAGTCGGTCGCCGCAGCACCAAAACAGAACTCCTCAACCGAGACAACCGTCCGGGTCATAAAAGCTGACGAGGCAGGCGCACCGCCCGTCAGGAAGGCGAAGAAAAAGAAGAGGAGACGCTGATATGGACAAAGAAGCCACGATTCTGTTCGCCAAGAAATACGTTGAAGACCTACTGTCATTTTTCGGCCTGAACGTCGAAGTCAAAGCCACGGCCGACGACGAAGTGATCGAGCTGAGTGTGCCAAGTACGCACCTAAACGGCTTTTTGATCGGCCAACGGGGCGATACGCTGCGTGCGTTTCAGCAGATGGTTTCAACCACCCTGAAGAATCAAGGGGCTGCCCTGCACCGCGTCAATTTAGATATTGCCGACTACAAACACCAGCGCTATGAACGGCTCGTTGAGCAGGTTGGTGACTGGGTTACCCAGCTGCGTGCTGATAAGCAACCGTTGCATTTAGACCCCATGAACGCCGCCGAACGTCGCGTCGTCCACCAAGCCGTCAGCGACTACAGCGACGTCGTGACACGCAGCGAAGGCGAAGGCCGCGATCGTCATATTGTTCTCACCCTAGGCGAGACGACTACTTAAGTTGAACGTTCGAGGGCGGCTTCGTAGGCGGCGT
>DASVSL010000080.1:0-7754 GCA_036388095.1 Saccharimonadales bacterium (SeqCode)
TTTTGCCTTGGCAGCTTCTGCGCGGGCCTCGGCAAGCGCCCGACTCCGCGGACTGCGTTCGTCCGGACGTTGATCATTGTTTCTATCGCTACCATTCGCCATCGCAGTGGAACTCCTCTTTGCTTAGTACGCAAAAGTATAGCAGGCTACAGGCGCTCGGGTGCGGCGATTCCCAGCATGCCGAGTCCGTGCGCCAGCGTGTCACGGTACCGCATAACCAGTGCGAGCCGAACAACTTCACGCGGGTCGCCAGCCACCCTGGCTTGCTCGTAGAAACGGTTGCTGACTTGGGCCAACTCATATAGATAGGTGCAAATAGTATGCGGCGTCAGATCCTGCACGGCGCTATTGAGCACCTCTGGATACGCAGCTAGTTTTTGTGCGAGTGGTCGCTCGTGCTCGTCAAACGACGGCTCAGCCAGAGAATCGGCCGCGACCGTGCACTTGGCGACCACTGAACACGCTCGGGCGTGGGCGTACTGCAGATAGGGGCCGGAGTCGCCGCGCAGGCTGACCGATTCCACCGGGTCATAAACGATGTCACCGCCCAGGCGTTGTTTGAGCAAGGCGTATTTAACGGCCGCCAAAATGACGCGCTGGTCTCGGTCGCCGACGGCCGCATACTGCGCGTCCGCTGCTGCCGAGAGAACGTCGTCGGCCTGAAGCGCGTTGCCCTTGCGGCTGCTCATCTTGATACCACCGGCCAGCTTGATCTGACCGTGCGTCAGGTGGGTCGTCCGGGCGGATGCTTCAGGGTGAACCTGCCCGAGGGCCATCAAGACGACTTTCATGTATTCGATAATGTCGTTGCCCGTAATGATGATGTTGCGGTCGAAGTGATAATCATTCCATTTATGCAAACTGAGGCCGAGGTCTTTTGTTTCGTACGTCGGCAAGCCCTGCGAATTCAAAAATACCCGGGTGTGTAACCCGGCCGCTTCACCCCTATAAACCACTGCCCCGTCCGAGGTTTCAAAGACGCCATCTGCAAGACCCTGCGTCACTGTCTCGACCCCACGTGGCGTCGTCAGGCTTTCGGGATAATATTTTTCAAACGGGGTGACTTGTAGTTGCTCGTATAATTCGTCGAACGCGTCGTAGCTCCACTGCCGACACATCCAGTAGACGCGGGCAAAGTCTGATTCATGGTCATTTTGTGCGTGTAGTTCGTAGACGCGGCGATTATATTCAGTGATCGCCGTTTTGGCGGCCGAATCCTCTTCGTACGCCGTTGTACCTTCGACGTAACGGAGGCTTAAAAACGTCGCTTTGTTGGCGAGCGGAATGTCAGCCATGACATTGATACCAAACAACGCAATCTTTTCATCCCGGGCATCATCAAAATGCTGTAAAATTCCCCACATTGTCTTGCCGACATGTAACCCAACGTCACCGCCGAAATTAACCCGGTGGACCTGACCGCCCCCAGCTTCAATCAGACGTGAGATGCTATCACCGACCAAGGTCGTGTACAGGTGCCCGGCGTGAAGCACCTTGAACGGATTTGGGTCTGAGTATTCCGTAACGATGGCCTGTTTGGCGTAGCGCTGGGCCGGGTGAACCGACCAGGCAGCCGCTAGTGCTCCATCCCGCAAGCGCACGTTTAAAAAACCCGGTCCCGCGACCGTGACGTCAGCAATGTCAGGCACCTGACGGAGGCTCGTCGCGAGTGCCTCCGCGACCTCACGGGGTGGTTGCTTGACGCGACCGGCGACTTGCATAGCGACATTTGTCGCCACATCACCAAAGCGTGACTCCGGCCGACTCAGCTGTGGGACAACTGTCATACCGTAAAGCTGGTGGACTGCGGCCCCAAGCGCCGCACTGATTGCCTCGTTCATGAGGTTCAGTATAACAGAGGTCACCGCAGCGCCAGGTATACTGGTGGTATGAACGTACTCGAGCACGATGGAAAAGCCTTGCTGCGAACGGGCGGTGCACCGCTACCGACCGGCTGGATCGTACGACGTGGACAGCGCCCGCCGAGTGGTATTACCTACCCTGTCGTTGCCAAAAGCCAGGTCCCGGTCGGCGGGCGGGGCAAAGCCGGTGGCGTCGTGCGGGTAGATCACGCCGAAGATCTGCCTGGTGTTCTCGATCTGCTGTTTGCGCTCGCTATCAAGGGGCACCTGCCAGACGTGGTGCTACTAGAGAGTGTCGTAACGGCCGAGCGTGAGCTCTACCTTTGCCTCCGGCTGGACCGTGATCAAAGGCGCATACAGTGGCTCGCCTCGCGCCAAGGTGGCGTCGAGATTGAACAACAAAGTGGTGGTATGACGACAGTGACATACGGAGCCAACGATACCGCTACGCAGCTGGCCCGGTATCTAAACGTCGCCATGACACAACTCTCACCTCTGATAGCTGCGATTGAACACAGTTTTTTTGCCAATGACCTACTGCTATGCGAAGTAAACCCGCTCATGGTGACGGAAACCGGTAGCCTGGTCATGGCCGACGCAAAGTGTAGCGTCGATGACAACGCTCGATTTCGTCAGCCAGGCCTGCCGTGGCCCGAGGAACCGACAGGAGCCATGACACCGCTATGTGGGACGATCGGTTGCATCGCCAATGGCGCCGGCATGGCAATGAGCACGATGGATACCATCGTCGCTGCCGGTGGTTCGCCAGCTAACTTCCTCGACATCGGTGGCGGTACGGGCGAAACGCAGCTTGTCGCTTCGCTGAAGCAGATCACTGCCCTGCCCGGTGTCACGAGTATCATCGTTAATATTTTCGCCGGCATTAGTCGCTGCGATGAAATCGCCCGCGGCATCATTGCCGCCCACCAGCAGCTCTCTGGCCTTCCGCCGCTTTTCATCCGACTCGAAGGTACCAACCGTGACCTCGCGGTTCAGTTACTAACGGACGCCGGTATCACGATTGAACCAAACCTCGCGAGCTGTGTTAAAAAAGCCATGGCGGTGACGATATGAGCCGACAAATGTCGTCAGCCGTTTCCAGCCAAAACTTCTTTTCGCGAGACTTTGCCTTACCGGCAAAGCGAGGCAAGACAAACAATCAACTGGCGCCGAGCGAGTCTTGCAAAACGAACGTTCTGACTGGAAACGGACATGGGAAGTATCGAGCATGACCCTTTTTGACTATCCAACTGTCCTCATCCAGGGCATCACCGGCCATCATGGTGCATTTCATACCCGCGGGATGATCGACGCCGGTACAAATATTGTTGCCGGTGTGACGCCGGGTAAAGCCGGTCAGATTGTGCACGACGTACCCGTCTTTGCGTCAGTTGGGGCTGCAAAACAAACCTTACCTGCCATCGATACCAGTGTCGTCTTCGTCCCGGCAGCCCATGCCAAAGCCGCCGTGGTCGAGGCGGTCGACGCCGGTATCGGTCTGATTGTCGTCATTACCGAAGGTATCCCGGTGCTCGACGCCCTGGCCATGGCCGATTACTGCGCCGCGCATGCGGTCACCCTGATAGGGCCGAACTGCCCTGGCCTCATCGTGCCCGGTAGCCACAAACTCGGCATTATTGCATCTCATATCACGGCACCAGGCCATACGGCCATTATCTCGCGAAGCGGCACCCTGACGTACGAACTCGCCGACGCCCTCACTAAACGTGGCGTCGGTCAGAGCATTATCCTCGGCATTGGCGGTGACCCAGTGCCCGGCACGACCTTCGTCGATGCGCTGCGCTTGATCGCTGAACACACCGAGACCGATCGCATCGTCATGATTGGCGAAATCGGCGGCACCGGTGAACAACTCGCGGCTAATTACATTGCCGCCAATGTTGCGGTGCCGGTCTTCGGCCTTATCGTTGGCCACTCGGCCCCGTCCGGTCAGACGTTCGGTCACGCCGGTGCAATCGTGGGGACGGACCGCGAATCAGCCGAGACGAAGACTGCCTACCTGAACCATAAAGGTATTTCTATGGGCCGGACGCTCGACGGACTTATCGAACTTCTTAACTAATTTTCCAGTTTTCGTAACACAGTTTCGCTAACTGCTCTTGTCGATCAGTGATTTCCTGCTTCGTCCATTTATACGCATCCAGGGATTCGATCATCTGCTTATTGAGTTCGAGATCGGATTTACTAATTCCCTTCGTCTTGCTATCACCCATGATTTTTTTCTCGAATGAGGCGTTTTTTATCGATGAATTGATACGAAAATCGAGAATCGTCAGATTGCCCAGCGAATCAACGTAATCTTTGATGTCAGTTGACGTCACATCCCACTCATCGGACGGGTTTTGCGGGAGCAGATGTTCGATGTTCACTTCATCGACGGCGACCTCATTCGTATCGCGTATGCTGTCTTCGAGTTTGACGAACAAATATTTTATGAAGTCCCCGTTCGACTGCTTCTTTTTCAGTTTCATAAAGTCAGCTTTGAACTGGGCGAAGTTGTCGAGCAATGCATTCTTTTTTATGTACTGAGCAAAATCGCTTAACACAATCGTTTGTAAGGCGCTCTCATCCTGATTCTTGACAGCATCTCTGAGTCGGTTGGAGCGTTTCGAGAAATATTTTTCGATACGATTGGCCGGGTTATTACCGATCGCAAAGTAGTGAAAGGTAAACTTCTCGATTTGGTCGACAGAGGTCATGACCCATTTTGAGCTAATGGTGGCAATGTGGTTTCGATTGAGCGCAATCAACCACACGATAAAGCTTTGCGTCTTCATTGTTCGTATGCCACGAATCGATTTTGAAAAGTTTAAGGCGTGGCGTCGATCGGCAAAATTGTAGTCCAATTTGATTTTTTCAAGGTCTTCTCCGAACGCATTTTTTATCTGCTGTGAGGTCCGGTGCAAATCGTTGAGGAGTTTTTCATAGTCAGGATTGGTCGCTTTGATGCTTCGATACAGCTCTCGCTCCGTCACGTACGGGTGTTCGGCAATCCAAAAATATCGCAAGTAGGTACTCATATTGAACTTTGATAAGTTCACGGAGCTGATATTGGCTTCGATTTCACGCCATTTGCGTAGTGACCGCTCGATGTTCGCATCCGAAATTTTTGACAAAAATAGATTCTTTAACAGCTCGGCAACTTTGAGTTCGATTCCCTTCGCGTTAAAGCTTTCGAACACTTCGTAGGCATCGGCCTCATCCTCTAACTGGATCAGGATGATGTTGACGCCAAACAATCGCTGGTGCAGATTTTTCAGGATGAGCTCTTTGTCGTTTTGCGTCAGTTTGGCCGAAGATATTTTCTCGGCTAGCTTCTCCCTGAACAAATCATAGGCTTGAAATAATGGTTTGTCTTTCGAGTTCACCCGCGGAGGTTTAATTGATTTATAGACTAAATCTTCGTACGAAGTTTTGATATCACTGCCCACGTTAAGGCGCATCGAAAAATGGCCGGTATACGGATCTGTCTCGTAAAGCTGTTGCTTCAAATACGTGTAGAAGTCACCATTTTCACCACTAACTTCTTTCCAGACGTCTTTCAGGGCAGTCAACATAAGGCTGCACGAAATCAGACGCTGTTGACCATCAACGATCTGGAGCATTTTTTTATCGGCAGAGGATTCGCAGACGATGATCGTCCCCAGCAGGTTCAGTCCCCCGTGCGGCGGTTCGTGCATGAAATCGTTCCACAAGGATTCGATTTGATCCTTACCCCAGACGTAACTTCGCTGATAATGCGGTATTTCGTAGCGCTTTTGCTCATTATTCGCAAATATCGCCGAAAGTTGGACAGCGCGAGGCTCTTTCAGTGAACCCATAGTAGTACTCCGTCGTGCATCATTAGATTATTGTACCGCTTTGATCAGCCCGACAAATAACGGGTGAGGCCTAGTTGGCCGCGAGCGAAATTCTGGGTGTGCCTGCGTGGCAACGAAATACGGGTGGTGACGCCCTTCGACGAATTCAACCAGTTTTCCGTTCGGGCTAGCGCCAGAAATCAGTAGCCCGCCCTGCTCTATCTCGGTCTTGAACGCCTGATTCACCTCATAGCGGTGCCGGTGTCGCTCGGTGATCGATTCGGCGCCGTAGGTCCGAGCCGTGACCGAACCGGCGACGAGTTGGGCTGGATAATCGCCCAGGCGCAGTGTACCGCCAGTTGATTCCTTGCCCTTTTGTCCGGCCATAATATAGACGACGTCGTGCGTCGTGGTGGGGTTAAATTCGGTGCTATTGGCATCAACCAGGCCCGCGCGTCGCGCGCTGGCTACAACTGCCACCTGCAAACCAAGACAAATGCCGAGGTACGGCATGTCGTGTTCAAGCGCATAGGTTGCCGCGGCAATTTTACCCTCGATACCTCGCTCACCAAAGCCGCCTGGCACCAGCAACCCATCGACAGCGGCGAAATCCGTCGCTGTAGCCGACTCGGCATTGATCCAGACAATGTTAAGCGTCGCCCCCTGGTTCCAAGCCGCCGCCTTGAGGGCCTCAATGACCGATAAGTAGGTATCCTCGTTGTCCATATACTTGGCAACAAGCCCGATGGAAACGGAGTGACCAGTACTATGTTGTTTATTTATCAGCGTTTTCCATGCCGTCAGATCAGGGGTGGAGGTGTCATTTGTGAACGAATTGAGAATATGCATCAACCCGCTGTCGGCAATCTTGTGCGGAATTTCGAAGACACTGTTAACGTTTGGCATCATGAGTACCGCTTCTTCGGCGACACCGCCAAACAAGGCGATTTTGCGAGCGATTGTTTCCGGCGCTGGCTCGTCGGTACGAACGACAACGGCGTCAGGTACGATGCCGAAACCACGCAGATCATTAAGCGCGTTTTGGGCGGGCTTCGATTTGAACTCTCTGCTGGTGCCGATAAACGGAACGTAGACGACGTGAACATAGAGGCAGTTGGCACGCCCGGCGCGCTGAGCCATTTCGCGAATCGCTTCAATAAAACTAAGCCCTTCGTAGTCACCGACGGTGCCGCCAATTTCTACGATATGAACGTCACTACCCTTGCCCGCGATTTCAATTGCATCTTGTATGGCGTTTGTCAGATGCGGTACCAGCTGGACGGTTTTGCCACCGAACTTGCCGGCGCGCTCGTCGGCGATCAGGTTGCTGAGTAACCGACCGCTCAAGGTTGCGTTTTGTTGGGTCAGCTCGATATCAAGAAAGCGCTCGTAGTGGCCAAGGTCCAAGTCGGTCTCGGCGCCATCTTTCGTTACAAAGCACTCGCCGTGTTCGGCCGGGTTCAACAGGCCGGCGTCGACATTCAAATACGGGTCACATTTTTGGATCGATACCTTAAGCCCCTGCGCCTGCAACACCGCTCCGATACTCGCGGCCGTGATACCTTTGCCAACGCCAGAGAGCACGCCCCCCGTGACAAAAATATATTTCGGAACATGAGGGGTCTTCATGTGTATCTATGTTAACAGAATTAGAACGTGGCGGAGGGAGAGAGATTCGGCCACGTCCCGCCGCCCCGCGACTTCGCGGTAGCGAGCACAGCTCGCTCCGGAAGATCGCCTTGCGGATTGCCACCGGCAATCCTCACTCTCGACCTCGAGAGTTCATACCATTCATCGCCAAAGACAACTGCTTGGACCGAGACCTAAGCAGTTGTCTTTGGCGGAGGGAGAGAGATTCGAACTCTCGAGGGGATTGCTCCCCAACCGCCTTTCCAAGACGGCGCCATAGGCCACTAGGCGACCCCTCCTCGTCGTCGTTCACTCCGGCGCGCTCTTTTTGAAAAATTTCAAAAGCTCGCTTGCTCCGCTACGACTCCTCTCAATTGAACATGAAATCATGTTCAATTGCATCAGGCACAGTCAAAAGTATACCGTACAAAAATGTTGTAAT
>DASVSL010000081.1:0-2116 GCA_036388095.1 Saccharimonadales bacterium (SeqCode)
GACGAACGCATCGATACTGGCGGTTCGGCCCGGGCTGTCACCGCGATCATTACTTTGGGGCATGGTGTGCGTCTTGAGGAGCTGCGGCAGATCGTCGCTGCTGTCCATCACGTTAAGCACCACCCGCAGGCTGCTGACTTGACCGTAATGCAGGTACGGGCTCAGGTCGCTCTGCGCGTCTTTGCTGAGGTCGTTGCGCTCGGCGGCGTACCGATCAAGGCCGGTTTCGATGAACTGCTGTAATCGCTTGCTGGCGGCCGCTTCGCCGCTGACAAAGCCGTGGTCGATGCCACTGGTCGGCACATTGGCGACGATCTGCTCAATCTCATCCCAGGCTAAACCTGACAGAGGTGAAGACAGCGAATGAGGATGAGGCACTAGGTTGTCAGGCTCGACCAGCCAGTCGCCGGTGAGCTTGTGCAGCTTGCGTCGAATCGTATGGGCGGCGTATTCTTCGTGGCCGCTAGTGACCCATACCGGGACGATATTATGCGTATCGATCACCATGACGCGACAGTCGACATCACGCGCGAGTTTCTTTTGCTGGGCGCGTGGGCCGCGCAGGGGACTGAAATCAAAATAAATCGTCGACGGACACAGTTCGGTAGCGAGCGTAGCTACTTGTAGGTTATGGACACCAGTCGTCTTGATAAACGGGATATTGAGCGTGGCTAAGTCCGCTTTCACCTGGCGTAGGCCATCGACCATGAATCGGTAGTGCTCCCGTCGCCGGTAGCCGGTTTGCGTCAGCAGGTTGAACATGACCACGAGGGGGACGTTACGCTCCAGGGCCTCGGCCTGGGCTGCCAGCAGAGCATGGTTATCGCGCACCCGTTGGTCGCGGCTCATCACGTACATGACGCAGCCTGGCTGGGCGACTTCGACGTCCTTTAGCACCACTGCTCGTGAATTCATCGCGCCATCATAACAAATGGTTCCGCGATCGGATGTGACATTTTTCAGGCTTTTCTCAGTAGCGAAGGGTATAGTAACTTTATGAACAAAGACAAAGTACTCATAACCGTCGGCACCGTCGCCGTGCTGGGCGTGGCGGGAGTGACGGGGTTTTACCTGTTTGGACGGTCTGACGCTAATCAGGCAACGAGGCAGACGACTAACACGACGAGCCAAACGTCAGAGGCAGGCGATACGACGGCAACGACCGACAACGAGGCGGCCGGCGCGTATCAAGACGGCACCTACAAGCAATCGATCGAGTACCGCGTGCCGCAGGGTGGCACGAACACCCTCACGGCGACGGTGACCGTCAAGGACGGTAATGTCAGCGCTGTCGAAAGCAGTACCGAGTACGAAGACCGTGAATCAGTCCGCTATATCGACAGTTTTGAAAGTGGTATTTCCGGTAACGTCGTCGGTAAAAGCCTGGATGGGCTGAGTGTCAGCCGCGTCGGTAGTAGTTCGCTGACGGCAAGCGCGTTCAACGATGTTCTTGACGCCGTGCGAACCGAAGCAAAGACTTGACGGCGTCGTTTTTACCATCTGCCAACAACCGCTTCGCCACCCAGACTCTTGACATTAACCAAAAGCATGCTGCCTAGACATATCACGCGCAGTACGTTTCAATGGAAGTAACGCTTTATCAGAAATTAACGCTATTTATAGAGACGGGAAACACCTGAAAGCCCAGCACGATACTACTTCGCAGGTCGAATCTGAGAAACTCCAGCACTCGGCTAACTCACTCCAAAAGCAACTGACCTCACCCGTTACGACGCTTATTTTGGTGCTGACGAGCATAGGCGCACTCTTTTATATCCGAACAATCCTCAGTCCTGAATACCGCGGCGACATTTTGCCGTATACGATGGCGCTGGTCGCCGAGTTTTTCATTATCACAAGTGGCCTGCTTTCGTTTTGGACAATCTTGTCGGGTCGGTTCAACCCACGAAATTTCGAGTATCATCACGCGCAGACAAAGCTGTACAACGCGGATGTCGGCAAGAGCGCCGTCAAGATTCTGTATGAAAATGATATCGAAGAGACACGAAACGTGCCGATGTATATCCATCATGAAAAAATCAAAGTCGATGTCTATATACCGGTGTACGGCGAACCGGTTGCCGAGATTCGTGAAACGGCTATCGCCGCACGAGAC
>DASVSL010000082.1:0-3706 GCA_036388095.1 Saccharimonadales bacterium (SeqCode)
CGCGGTATCGCCATTACAGAGGCGGTGAGTATGTTATCACCGCGACCGGGTTCATCGAAGAGACCGAGGCGCCAGCGGTGGTGTATCGTTCACTCACGGACGATACAGTGTGGGTACGAACTGCTGAGAACTTTTTTGAAAGCGTTGAACAGGACGGCGAGGCGGTCGCACGGTTCACACCCGTCATGTAGCCGCTTTGTTCACTGACAGGTACGCGTCGTAGATGTATACTGCCAGGCACTAAGCAAAGGAGGCAGGCATGCTGCAAGGCGCAACGACTTTTAGCGGTTTTTCAGTCAGTGATATCGATACGGCGCGGCAGTTTTATGAGACCACGCTGGGGTGCGAAGTGATTGCGACCGACATGGGGCTTGACCTGCGTCTGCCTGGTGGGCAGCGCTTATTTATTTATGACAAAGGCGGCGACCATGTTCCGGCATCGTTTACGGTGCTCAATTTCGTGGTCGTCAGCATCAACGACACAATCGACCAGCTGACGGCGGCCGGTATTACGATGGAACGTTACGAAAGCATGCCGGCTGATCAAGATGACCGCGGTGTGTTGCGCGGCAAGGCTGCCGGTATGGGCCCGGATATCGCCTGGTTCAAAGACCCAGCGGGCAACGTATTGAGTCTGATCGAGGAATAAGTTGTTGACACTGCGTCGATACGGGAGTAATATTTAACCGTATGGTTGAATATGCATTTCGTATGGACACAATCTTCGCTTCGCTGGCCGACCCGGTGCGCCGCGACATTCTTGAGCGTGTCGCGCAATTCGAGCTGACTGTTAACGAAATCGCCCTCCACTACGACATCAGTCTGGCGGCCGTATCAAAACACCTTAAGGTACTCGAACTAGCCGATTTGATCACGAAACGTAAGGAAGGGCGAAAGGTAATGGTGATGGCTAACCGCGAGGCGATCACTCAGGCCGAGGAGTATTTGGCGGGGTACCGCCAGTATCAGCAGCGGCGGTTCGACGCACTCGAACAGACGATAAACGAAAGGGAATAAGATGGCAGACGTAAAAGTCGAGGCACCAGAAAATTCACAAAACATCATCATGCACGTGACGGTGAACGCGCCGCTGAGCAAGGTGTATCAAGCCTACAGCGACCCGGCGCTGTTGAGACAGTGGTGGGCAGCTGGCGAACCGGTGACGATCGACTACTTTGAAGCCGGTGAAGGTGGCAAATGGCGCTTTCTGACGGCGGGAGAAGACGGCCGGGCCGAAGATAATTTCCGCGGCTGTATTCACACCGTCATGCCCGAAAAACTATTGATTCAGACATTCGAATGGGAGGGCATGCCGGGCTACGTCGCACTGGAAGCGGCCGCGTTCGAGGACCAGGGTGACACGACACAAGTGACCATTACTCAGACGCACCAAAGTGTTCAGGCACGTGACGGTATGGTTGGTAGCGGCATGGAAGGTGGCTTCCGTAAGTCGATCGACGCGCTTGAGCGACTAATAAACGAGGCCTAGAAGTATGTCGTTTCAAGCCTACCTCGATAACGTTGAGCAAAAGACCGGCCTGACGCCGAATGACTTTATTGCCCGAGCGACAGAGAAAGGGTTCGGGCCGGAGACGAAGCCTGGCGAGATCATTGCCTGGCTGAAAACTGATTACAGCTTGGGCCATGGGCATGCGATGGCGATGGTGCATGTCATCAAGAACGGCGCCAGAATATCCGACAAGCATGTCGATAGCGGTGGTAGTCATAGCGACCCGACTGACAGCCTGCGCCTTGATGGGATTAGTAAACGGTAAGACAAAGGAGAACTAACATGGCAGAACTACAAAAAATCACCCCGAACCTTTGGTTTGACGGCAACGCAAAAGAAGCCGCCGAATACTACGTTTCGGTTTTTCCGGATAGTGAAATCACAACGGTCGTAAACTACCCAACCGAAGGTCTGGCGGACTTTCAAAAAGACTTGGCCGGCAAACCGCTGACTGTCGTCTTTACGCTCGCCGGCATGCAGTTCGTTGCTATCAATGCTGGTCCGGAATTCAAATTCAACGAATCAGTGTCGTTTTCGATCGGGTGTGCTGACCAAGCCGAGATTGACCATTTCTGGGACAAGTTATCGAAAGTGCCTGAAAGTGAACAGTGCGGTTGGTGCAAGGACCAGTTCGGGCTGAGTTGGCAAGTTGTGCCAGCAGATATGGACGAATTAATGAGTGGTGACGATGGTGCACCGAGCCCGGAAGCCTATGGGGCAATGATGCAAATGAAGAAAATCGACGTCGCCGCGATCAAGGCCGCCGCCGGTACAACTGAATAAATCTAGTAGGAGATAGCACATGGCAACCAAACTTACCCCTTATGTTGCGTTCAAAGATAACGCGCGCGAAGCGATGGAATTTTATAAAACCGTCTTTGGCGGCCAGCTCTGGATGGATACGTTTAAATCATTTCAGGTATCAGATGACCCGGCCGAAAATAACAAGATCATGCACGGCTACTTAGTCGGTGAACGTGGCTTCGAGCTAATGGCGGCCGATACACCCAACGCGATGCAATTTAACGACGGTGCCCGGATCAGTTTATCGTTAAGCGGCGGCGATGAGGACGAAGCCGAGCTAAAAGGTTACTGGCAAAAACTTAGCAGCGATGGCGGCACCATCACGTTGCCACTCGAAAAAGCGCCATGGGGCGCGTGGTTCGGGATGTGTGTCGACAAGTTCGGCATCACCTGGATGGTTAATATCGGTAACGCCGGTGGTGTCGACGATACGGCTAAATAAACTGCACAGTCACTGAATTTTGTAGCGTCCTGCGCACGAGGTCGGTTTGAGGCCGACACCCGTGCGCAGGAACGCAAATCACTCACTCGGTGACGTTGGCACGTTCCATCACCACGTCGCTGCGCAGGCCGTCGCTGCCCACCGCGTAGACGGTGACGATGCAGATGCCGACCTGCGTCGGCGCGACCTTGAACTCCAGGCGCCAGGTGGCGCCGTCGAGCTGGGCCTTGTCGATGTCGGCGACGTCACAGAACGCGGTCTCCGGGTCGCCGGTCGCCGGGTCGTTGATCGAAAAGTCGACCGGAGTGCCGTCGACGTCGCTGCCGGTGAAGACGACGGTCTGCGGGCCGTCGCTCAGCGACAGCTCGCTCGGGATGGGTGTCTCCGTGAAGAGCTCGGGCCTGTGCGCGACGCACGCCTGGCGTGCCTCGGCGACGGCCTTGTCGACGTTCTTCGCCTCGGCGGCCTGGGTGGCCCGCTCGATGGCCTGCTCGCGCCAGACACGCTGGCGCTTCAGCACCTTGTGACGGACCATGCGGGCGGACTTGGCGCGATCCACGCTGCGCCGGACCTCGCGGACGGTCGACGTGACGTCGAACGGACGCATGTTGGGTGAGCAGGTGTCGGTGAGCACGTTGGAGTCCCCGATCGTGTTGACGGAGACCGTGACGACGGTCTTGGCGGCGAAGCGACGCGGTGAGATACGGCGGACGACCACGCTGGTGTCGGTCGTCACGGTGCTGACGCTGTTGTCGAGGGCGACGGGCAGCTCGGTTGCCTGCGCGGGCACGGCGATGAAGCCGATGATGCCGAGCAGTACCACCAAGAACCCGGTGACGAGGGTGCGGAGTTTGGACATAATGGTTCCCCTTCCGAGGACCTAGTGCGGCCCCCTTGTGGAGCACGCTGACGGATAACCGGACGAGCGGTTATCCGTCAGCGTGCTCGCG
>DASVSL010000083.1:0-3877 GCA_036388095.1 Saccharimonadales bacterium (SeqCode)
CGGTGGTGCCGCCGTGTTTTCGTACCTGAAACGGCGTGGTCAGGCGGATCGTGTGAAGCCGTGGGATATGGCGCGCATGTCGCTGGAGCTGAATTTCGTCAATCACATTCTGCCAACGGCTGGCGTCTCGGGGGTGTCCTACATGACGTGGCGACTGAGTAAGCTCGGTGTCAGCTCGGGCCGGGCAACGTTGGCACAGGTTGTCCGCTGGGCGACATCGTTTGCGGCTTTCGTGCTCCTGCTGATGATCTCGGTGCTTGTCGTGACACTCGACAGCGGCGTTAACCGACTGACGATTCTGGGTACCAGTGGGTTGATATCGGCGATTTTGATCGGCTGTCTGGTCGTGTGGTACGTGATTGATAGCGAAGAACGTCTGACGCGTTTTTCGCGCGGCATTAGCCGCCTAACAAACGCCTTTGGCCGTCGAATACTGCGGCGTAAAAAAGAATTGCTGAGCCCCGAGGTCGTGCAGTTTTTCTTCAATGAGTTGCAAGACGACTATCAATCACTCAAAAAAGAGCCACGGCTGTTGATCCGACCGTTTTTGTGGGGAATTGTTTTTAATCTGACCGAAGTCAGTTTGTTCTTCTTCACCTTCTTATCACTTGGGACATTAGTGAACCCAGCGGCAATTCTACTGGCAATCGGCGTCGCCTCGGCGATCGGTGCGTTCTTGATCACTCCCGGTGGCGCCGGTGGCTACGAAGCCATCATGGTGTTGATGCTAACGAGTACCGGTATTCCCGGGGCAATTGTCGTAGCTGGCGTGTTGTTAGCTCGAATCATTCTCATTTTGCTGACGATCGGCACCGGGTATTTGTTCTATCACTTAGCCCTGAGAAGATATGGTAAGCGGACAGCATAAGCACCTTCATCCGTTGCAAGCATGCTTGACGGCGCAGGCTGCTACTTTCGTTTGTCAACGTAAAAGTAATTACGTTTTCGCACGAGAAGCAACAGCCTGTACACGCCAATCATACTTTCACGATGATGGAGGTGCTTAAGATGTCCGCTGTCGAACAGCCTGAGCTGTCGCCCGCCTTCAGCGTCGGCGAAGCCATCGCCATCATAAACCAAACGCTCGATTACGCGTTTGGCACGATGACGGTCGAGGGTGAAGTCAGTGGCTTCCGGGTCAATCAGGGCAAGTACGTCTTTTTTGATCTGAAAGACGGCGAAGGTAGTTTGAACTGCTTTATGTCGGTCTATCAGCTGCGCACGCAGCTCGAAGATGGCATGCGCGTACGCGTCATGGCCCAGCCCAAGATCACCGCGTGGGGCAAGTTTAGCCTGACGGTACGCGAGGTCCGCCCAGTGGGCGAGGGAAGCCTGCGCCGAGCCGCCGAGTTGCTACAGGCCAAGTTGTCCGCCGAAGGCTTGTTCGACGACGCACGTAAGCGTTTATTACCGCGTATGCCGACCCGGGTCGGTGTTATCAGCTCGACCGACGCGGCCGGGTACGCTGATTTTGTTCGGATTCTGACTGATCGCTGGAGCGCGTGCGAGCTGGTCGTTGCCCATGTGCAAGTGCAGGGCGCGGACGCACCGGCGCAGATCATCCGGGCCTTGATGCACCTAAATGGGTTGAGTGAGCCAGTTGATGCCATCGCGATTGTACGTGGTGGCGGCAGCGCCGATGATCTGGCGGCCTTTAACGACGAGCCGTTAGTGCGCGCCATCGCTGCCAGTCGCATTCCAACAGTTGTCGGGGTTGGCCACGAGACGGATACGAGTCTGGCGGACCTCGTGGCGGACGTTCGTGCGGCGACGCCGAGTAATGCCGCGCAGCTGCTTGTTCCGGATAAAACAGAAGTGCTGGATCGATTAGACCGCTCGCGTCAGACCATGGTCGCGGTGCTCGTTCGCCAACTGGCAAATCAGCTAGATCGCGCGAATGACCTGCGCGTACGTCTATTTAAGGCGGTCGACGATACTCATGAACGGACGGCGGAACGACACCGGCAACTGGCGATCGTATTACGGCAACTCGATCCACGATCGGCCTTGCGACGTGGCTATGCGCTCGTGTTTGCGGGCGAGAAAGTAATTGGCGGACAAGATGTGAAAGTAGATGATAGGCTGAGGGTAGAGACTGAACGATACATACTTGAAGTAGGAGTACATAATGTCAACGAAAAGCATAGCTGAGCAACTGGACGAACTGGATGCAATTGTGGCACGATTTGATACTGATGATCTTGACGTCGATGCAGCCATCGCCGAATTCGAACGAGGCGAAAAACTGTCTCACGAGATTGGTACCAGGTTGGCCGAGGCAAAGGCGAAAATCACCGTTTTGAAAGAGCGGTTCGATCAGGTGTGAACCTGCTTGTATGGCTCTTCGGCCTGATACTTGCCAGTTTTTTGTTTATTGTTTTGCGGGGTGCACCGTACGTGCCGACGAAGCGCGGCGGTATTGACGAACTATTCTCGCTCGTGAAATTAGGGCCGAACGATATCATTGTCGATCTCGGGTCTGGTGACGGCCGGGTGCTGGCTGCCGCAAGTAAGCGCGGGATCAACAGTGTGGGGTATGAACTTAACCCGTTTTTGGCACTCATCAGCCGGTTTACCCTGCGTCGATTGCGGCCGCGACCCAAAGTCGTCTTGGCAGATTTTTGGCTCAGTGCCTTGCCGAGCGACACAAAAGTCGTCTTCGTTTTTTTGGGCGGGCCGTTTATGCATAAGCTCGAACAGAAGTTGCAAGCCGAGGCGAGTAGGTTGGGTCACGACCTGACACTCGTCAGTTACGGCGTACCGCTCAAAGGCCGTAAACCGATAGCGACGTCCAAGAGCTGCCTGGTCTACCGATTCTCGGCCAGCGGCGACCAAGCGTAAGCTTTACAGAGCGCGGGCAGGGACGTATAGTAAGCAGCAAATGACCCGTCAAGACAAACAGGCTGGCGCCGTTAACCCGCTGCTTATCGCGAGTATTTTACTTGGCCTACTTGCAGCTGCCCTTGGTGGGGTGAGCGTCTACGCCTACACTAATTACCTCGACCAAAAGAACAATACTGACGCCAAAATCGGTGAGGCCGTCACGACCGCTAAGATCGAACAATCCAAGCAGTTAGAAGCCGAGTTTACCGAGCGTGAAAAACAGCCGTACGTCAAATTTAATGGTCCAAGTGACTTGGGATCAGTCAGCTTCGACTATCCGAAAACCTGGAGCGTCTATGTCGCCAAAAACGGCAGTACCGGCGACTATGAAAGCTACCTTAACCCAGGTGTCGTCCCTACGGTCGCGAACGATCAACCGTTTGCAGTTCGCGTTGATATCAATTCGAAAGCATACGAGGCGACTCTAAAAACCTACGAGGCCTTGGTAAAAAAAGGCACCCTCAAAAGCAACCCGATTACCGTCAATGGCTTTACCGGCGTGCGACTCGATGGCGAGTTTACCAAGCAGCGTAAGGGTAGCAGCGTTATCTTCAAGGTTCGTGACAAAACACTTCTAATTTCTAGTGATGCTGATGCCTTCAAGAATGACTTCAACGACATCATCTTAAAATCACTCGACTTCAACCCGTAGACCACTGTCAGCTGAGGGTTTGTCTGCTACACTAATCTCAGACGATGAGAGGCATGAACGCAGACGCAGACAATAGGGGTGACACTGCTGCTATGCCCTCGCTCCTAGCCGCCGCGCACGAATTAAAAGCTCCGCTAGTACTGATGCGGCAGCTGACCTATGAACTCGGCGAGACCGGTTTAAATGCCGAACAACAACGAACGGTTGAACGCCTTCGTCTGACGCTCGAGCGTTCGCTGCGCCTAAGCCAACAATTAACGACGACCAGTCGTCTTGGTGACGCGCTGTTTGATATGGAAGCCTTGCAAGCCCAGGCGATTGCCGGCAGCGTCTACGACGAAT
>DASVSL010000084.1:0-9036 GCA_036388095.1 Saccharimonadales bacterium (SeqCode)
CAAGCACCTCAAGTCGCTTGAATCCCGCATGGACTCAGGCGAGCTCGCGAACCGGTACAGCAAGCTCGAAGTTCAGCGCTTCCAGGAAGAAATCGATGAAATGAACCGCAAGTACAGCGGTATCAAGGACCTCGACGGCAAGCCTGGCCTGGTGTTCGTCACCGACATGCTCGAAGACGCCAACGCCGTCCGTGAAGCGAAGAAGTTAGGTGTTCCAGTCATCGCGATCGCTGACACCAACACCAACCCGACGACCGTCGATTACCCAATTCCGGCCAACGACGACGCCGTCAAGGGTCTGCAACTGATCATCGATTACGTCGTGGCCGCCATCGACGAAGGCAAGGCAACGGCTGACAAAAAGGAAGGCAAATAACCTATGGCGAATTTTACTCTAGATGACGTAAAGAAACTGCGTGACCAGACCGGTGTCGGCTTGACCGATGCCAAGGCCGCACTCACCGAAACCGACGGTGATTTTGATAAAGCACTCGAAGCGATGCGCAAAAAAGGCCTGACCAAGGCTGAAAAGCGCGGGCAGCGCGAAGCCCTCGAAGGGCTGGTTGATAGTTACGTTCACAGTGGGCGTATTGGTGTAGTCGTTGAAGTCAACTGCGAGACCGACTTTGTCGCCCGCACCGATGACTTCAAGAATCTTGTGCACGACATCGCCCTGCAGGTCAGCGCAACATCGCCAGCCTACATCACCCTCGAGCACGTTCCGGCCGAAACGACCGAGGCGAAACGAGTCGAATTTACAGAAAAAGTCGTCTCCGAAGGCAAGCCAGCTGAAATCGCCGACAAGATCGTCGACGGCCAGCTCAAGAAGTACTTCGCCGAAAAGACGCTGCTTGAACAGCCGTTCATCAAGAACCCTGACATTTCGATGGGCGAATACATCAAAGAGCACATCAGCAAACTCGGCGAGAACATCGTCGTCCGCCAGATGAAGCGGATCGAACTCGGCGCCAGCGAATAGAATCTGGAATATGAAGATGGCCCCGAACGCTTGCGTTCGGGGCCATTTGTCTGCGGACGGGTGCGTCAGTCGACGTCTTCTTCTTCGCCGCTGGGGGCCATGATGTCACCTCCCTCGTTCTCGTAGACAGCGATAGTATATATGAAAACTGCCCACTCGATCACGCGAGTGGGCAGGGTCGTTATGTGGAGCCGAGACTACAGGGCGTGAGCTTGAGCCCTACGTGCCGTGAACCGCATCACCAACAGGATCACCCTGAGGGTTGCCGCGATGGGTATCAGGGTCCAGAGAATCGCCTGGGTAGCCATGACGCCAACCTGGAGCATCTCGTCGATTCCGTCGAAACGTGTCGGTCGGTAGTCGGCGAAGATAATCATGCCGAGTAGCCCGACCGCTGCAAATGACCCCATCAGGTAGGATGTCCGCCACAAAGCTCGTAGCGGTCGGAACCTTGACCAAGTCGTACCGTCGGCCGCGCGGTATGAGTCGATACCTGGTACGGTGAGAGAAATCACCATGACGGATGCGATGACGATCCCGGCGTAGCTTGGGGGTAGTTCGATTCCGGTTGCAACTCGCAGCAGGGCGAGTGACACCATGGCCGACGTCCAGCTGAAGGCGCCGAACGTAAGCATTGCGACTACACGGCTATCCAGGATGGTGTTGTCCGTCCGCTTGGGGCCGAGCAAGAACTGGTAGCTGCCACGTGATGCGTGCTCGAGTTTCGCGAGCCGATACAGCGTGCGGAAGCGCGGTGTCAGCAGCCAGTGTACGATGCGACCGACCGCGACGTCGATGTGACGCCACAGCCACTGGGCCGGCGGCGACGCCAGGATGGCAGCGCCAAGGCGCACCAGGCAGCTCACCACGAGAACGAGCAGGCTCAAGCCGGTGTAGCAGATGCTCACATACAGCACGATCACTCCAGTGGTCGCCAGAGTGTCGCCGGTGTCGGCGCGATCAATTAGCTCACGCAGGAATTGTAGTAAGGTGCTCATAGTGTCTCCAAATCTCAGGGAACGACGTAACAATAATATATAATTTTACATGTGAATAGTCAATATTCTGTTCGTAGAGTGTGGGGTCACACCCTTGAGGTGTGGGCTGCTATACTAAGAGGACTAACGAGGATTGCCGCATGTACGATATGAAACCGATTACTGCCAAGATGGATCAAGCCATTGGCCACTTCGAAGATGAACTGAAAAAAGTCCGCACCGGCCGGGCGCACCCGGATATGCTCGATGGCATCATGGTCGAGGCCTACGGTAGTCGTATGCCACTGAACCAGGTCGCCAATGTGACCGTCCCCGAGCCTCAGCAACTGCAGGTCAGCCCATTTGACCCGAGCCACGTCGCCGCGATCTCGACGGCGATTCGCGATGCACACAGTTTGGGCTTCAACCCGACTGACGACGGCCGCATCGTCCGCGTGCCGGTGCCGCAACTGACCGAAGAACGTCGTCGTGACATGGTCAAGCAGCTCGGTGACAAGGTTGAGCAGTGCCGGATTGCCTTGCGCCAGGTTCGCCAAGACGCCTTCAAGGACGCCAAACGGCGCAAAGAGGCCAAAGAATTATCTGAAAATGATGTGACCCGGCTTGAAAAAGACGTTGACCACCAGATGAGCGACTACCAGGCGAAAATCGACGCCGCCTACAAGGCCAAAGAACAAGAAATCATGACGGTCTGATCGGCCGTGACTTCGACTGAGACGTTGTCAGACGCATCCCTCAAAGTGCCCGTGCATATCGGTTATATCCTTGACGGTAATCGCCGCTGGGCAAAAGCGCATGGTCTGCCGACGTACGAGGGCCATTTAGCTGGCGTCACGGCACTCGAAGACGTGATTGAAGCCAGTATCAACGCGGGTGTCCAGTACATCAGCTTTTACACGTGGTCGACTGAGAACTGGAACCGAGCCGAAGAAGAAGTTCGTGCCACCATGAAGATCATCCGGGCACTGTTCGGACGCGAGCTCAAGCGGCTGATCAAAGAGGGCTGTCGGTTCGTCGTGCTGGGTGACATGGAGGGTGTGCCCGAAGATATCGCTGCCATGATCGTGCGTGCCGAAGCTGATTCGAAAGACGGCAAACGCGCCACCCTGGCGATGTGTTTTAACTATGGTGGTCAGCAAGAAATTGTGCGGGCGGCAAAACGGGCAATGGCCGCGAATGTCGACCCAGAAGCGCTAGACTTGGTCTCATTTGCAGACTATCTGGATCACCCCGAAATTCCACCGTGCGACCTGGTCGTGCGTACCAGTGGCGAGCAGCGCCTGAGTAATTTCATGCTGTGGCGCAGTGCCTATAGTGAGTTTATTTTTATCGATAAGTTCTGGCCCGAGATGCGCGCCGAGGATGTCGATGCTATCATTAGTCAATATAATGCTCGTCAGCGTAGATTCGGAGGATAGAAGGTGGAAATTGTAGGCTTTGTCGCGTCCGTTATTTTAGGACTGCTGTTACTGGTGCTGTTGGTCGTCGTGCACGAGCTCGGTCACGCCATCGCTGCCCGCCGAAATGGTGTGGTTGTCGAAGAGTTTGGCATCGGTTTTCCGCCGAAAGCCTGGTCCAAGAAGTTGAAAAATGGGGTGCTATTTACTCTGAACTACTTACCGCTTGGTGGCTTCGTCAAGCTTCAGGGTGAGCACGACGCGGCCGACAAGCCGGGGGATTACGGGGCGGTAAATTTATGGGCCAAGACGAAAATCTTGCTCGCGGGTGTGCTTGTTAATTACCTCGTCGCGGCGGTCATTTTCACCGGCCTCGCACTGTTTGGGCTGCCAAAAGTGATTGAAAATCAGTTTACGGTGGCGAGCGATACGACCGAAGTCAGTAAGCCAGTCACGATCGTCACTGTCGGTGCAGATTCGCCAGCGATGGCAGCTGGGTTGAAAAAGGGTGACGAGATCATCCGTTTCGCCGGCGAGCGACTTAATTCACCGAGCGACTTGACCCGGCTGGCGAAAGACAACCGTGGTAAAACCGTGGAGATTATATATAACCGCGATGGCCGCGAGACCAATGTGCCGGTGAAACTGCGCGCGACGGCCGACAAAGGCTTCCTTGGCGTTGGGGCTGATCAGCGCACGACGTATAAATCAACGTGGTCAGCGCCGATTGTCGGTGTCGCGTTGACTGGTCAACTGACTGTCGTCACGCTGCAGGGCCTTGGTGATACGTTAGCGAACCTGTTTACGGGACTGATCGACAAGGTTAATCCATCCGAAAGTGCCCGTAGCGCTGGTGACGAAAAGCTCGGCACCGTCGGCGAGAGTGTCGCCGGACCACTCGCAATCTTGGGTATTTTGTTCCCATCGGCAACCGAAGCCGGTATCGGGGCGCTCCTATTCATGACGGCTCTTATCAGCCTGGCACTGGCGATTATGAACTTGTTGCCGATTCCGGCCCTCGACGGTGGTCGTTGGTTCGTCACGATGGTGTTTCACGCCCTTCGTCGCCCATTGAGCCGCGAAACGGAAGAGCGCATCCATGGTACTGGCTTCTTGGTCCTAATGGGTCTGTTCGTGCTGGTCACGATCGCCGACATCGGAAAATTCAGTGGCTAAGGTACGCCAAGTTATCTATGGCGGCGTCACGGCCGTCGGTGAGATGTCGTGGCTGCTATTCGTCTTTGTCGGCATCTCGTTACTACTGGCGCTGTTACTCAAAAGCGTCCCGGCGGTCGATGATTTCGCTTCGACCGTGCCCGGCACGCTGCTACTAAACAGTCTCGTTTACCTTGCAGTACTAGCGATTGTCATAGTGCCAGCGACGTTTCGCCATAATGGCGCCTATGTCCGTCAGCTGCTAGGCGTTCAATCGCGACCAGACCGCCGGATCTTTTGGCTGCCACCGCTGGCGTGGCTTGGCTATATGACGCTCACGGTCATTGCCGGGATGATCGCCTATGCGCTCAGTACGTACTACTTCAATATCGATCTCGACCAGGCTCAGGAAACCGGCTTTGACAACCTTAAATTGCCACTCGAATACATCATCGCGTTTATTGCGCTCGTCATCATGCCGCCGATTGCCGAAGAACTGCTGTTTCGGGGGTATTTGTATGGTCGGCTGCGTCGTCGGATGAATTTTTGGTGGACGACACTGTTCGTCAGTGTGCTGTTCGGGTTCGTGCACGGGCAGTGGAACGTCGGTATTGATACCTTCGTGCTGAGCCTGTTTTTATGCGGGCTACGTGAATACACCGGGACGATTTGGGCCAGTATGGTACTGCATGGCATTAAGAACTTTGTGGCCTATTTCTTCTTGTTTATCGCGCCGCTGCTTGGCCTAAATGTTCTGTAGCCGCCACGACTTGCTACAATAAGACCATAGTGCGAGTTTCACACCAATTTACCAAGACCACCAAGACGGTTCCGAGCGGAGAGGTCGCCCGCAATGCACAACTGCTGATTCAGGCAGGCTACGTCTACAAGGTGATGGCGGGCGTCTACGCGTATACGCCGCTTGGTCTTCGTGTCCTCGACAATATCAAGCAGATTGTCCGAGAAGAAATGAACGCCGTCGGTGGGCAAGAACTGATCATGAGCAATCTGCAGCGTCCGGAAACCTGGCAGATGACTGGACGTTGGGACGACGATGCGGTTGATGTTTGGTTTAAGACACGGCTCAAAGATGATACGGAACTCGGGTTGGCCTGGAGCCACGAAGAGGCGATTATGGAAATGATGCAGCAGTACGTCAAAAGCTACAAAGACTTACCGCAAAGCGTCTACCAATTCCAAACCAAGCTACGAAACGAGCTACGTGCCAAGTCAGGCATCATGCGTGGCCGCGAATTCGTCATGAAGGACATGTACAGTTTGCACGCCACGGCCGAAGACTGCGATGCCTATTACGACAAGGTCATCGAAGCCTATAAGCGCTGTTACGATCGGTTTGGTATCGGCAGCAGTACCTTCGTGACGTTTGCAAGCGGCGGTGCATTTACGAAGTTTTCTCATGAATTTCAGACGATTTGTGAAGCGGGTGAGGACGTTCTGTACGTGAACGATGATCGAAGCGTCGCCGTTAACGAAGAAGTCCTCGACGATGCGACGAATGAGCTGGGCGTCGACAAAACGACGCTGACCGCGGTTACCAGCGCTGAAGTCGGCAATATCTTTAAATTCGGTACCGAAAAATCTGAGAAAATGAAGATCTACTACACAGATGCCGACGGTGCGGCTAAGCCGATCTACCTCAACAGCTATGGTATCGGTATAACGCGTGTGATGGGCGTGATCGTCGAAAAATTTGCTGACGACCGTGGGTTGGTCTGGCCGAGCCAGATCGCCCCGTACCACGTCTACCTGGTGGCCATCGGTGATACGGTGGAGCGTGCGAACGAGTTATATCGAACACTGACCGACAAAGGTATCGACGTGCTTTATGACGACCGTGACGCTCGGCCAGGCGAGAAGTTCGCTGACGCGGATTTGCTCGGTATTCCACACCGCGTTGTCGTGAGCCCGCGCCTTGAGGACGGGCAGGTCGAGTACAAGTCTCGGACCGAAACCAACAGCGAGACATTGACTGCAGCAGAGCTAGTTGCTAGAATATAGCTACTCTAACGAGGGTAGCAGAGAACTATATTGTCGCGCACACTTTAAGGTGTGCGTTTACTAAGCGAGAATAATTTATGAAAAAACACTATCATCTTACATCAGAGGGCAAAGTCGAGCTTGAGACCGAACTAGCCGAGTTACTTGCCCAGCGTAGCCAGATCGCTGAGAAAATTTCGAATGCCCGGGATTATGGCGACCTTAGCGAGAACGCCGAATATGACGCCGCCCGCGAAGAACAGGCCATGCTGGAAAGCCGTATCGCTGAACTTGAAGAAATCCTCGCTAACGCCGACATCATCAAGCCGGGTGCGAAGGGCGCTGTCAGTGTTGGTAGCAACGTCGACCTTAAAAACGGCGCGAAAGAGGTCAGCTACCGAGTCGTTGGGCCAGTTGAAGCCGACCCTGCCGCTGGCAAAATCAGTAACGAATCACCGATCGGCAGTGCGCTGATGGGCAAAAAAGTCGGCGAAAAAGTGACGATCAAGACCCCAAAGGGCGACGTCACGTACTCCGTCATCGCCATTTCGTAACCCACTCTCACTGCAGTACACCCTAAGATCTCGACCGCCGTTGTCGAGATCTTTTGTAATCATATATACTTGCACCTATGTCAAACCATTCGGAGGTACCGGTACCGGGTGAGGCGATCGACTTGTCGTCGCTCAGCGAACGCCTGCAGACCGTCGAGCGGCGGGCAAGGCGTCTTGGCGTACGTGTTCGGGCCCTCGTGGTAAGCGGTGATCAGCAGATCGAAAAACAGGCCGATCAACCGATGTTTGCGGCAAGTCTGGGTAAACTGCCGCTAGCGGATATGGTGATTGAACAGCTTGATTCTGACGAGCTGATAGATGTCGAAGCCCTCGCCATTACCCATCCCCGAACTGGTGAGCGGATCGAAAAACAATCCGTCGGCGACTTGCTTGAATGTATGCTCAAACATTCGTCGAATGTAGCGTACCGCGTGCTCGCGGAGCGGCTTGGCGGCTCGGCTGAAATTCAAGGCTATTATGCGCATCACGGTTGGCACGCGACATCCGTTCTTGGGGGTGGCCCGACTGGTCGTGCCCTTATCGGCGAAACCAGCCCAGTCGACGCCCTCGATCAATTAGGAGGGTTGCTTGCACCCGATACAGAAAATGGCGTGTTACCACAGACAGCCGTGCAATCCCTCCGTGACAATGCCGTGAAGCGCTACGGCATACGTAGAGTAGTTCCGCCTAACGATGAAGTACAAATATGGAACAAAACAGGTGAGTATAACGGCGACCTGGTTGATCCGTGGGCCTACCGGCATGATGTCGGTCGCGTCACTGGCCCGGACGGTACGATTGATTACGCGCTCATGACCTCGACAACGCCGCGCAAAAAAGTCTTGGCAGACCTGGTGGTCGGGCGGATGACGGCGGAGGTTGCCGCTTCGGCGGGCGGTCCGCGGGCGTGCGGGGTGGGCCGACACATTCTTCGTCTGCTGCGCTAACGGGTAGTTTTGCTATACTTAACCGGATATGGCGACCCTCAAAGAACTCCGTGACGAACGACTGCGCAAACTGACCGAGCTTCGACAGCTCGGTCTTGACCCGTACCCAGCTCGTAGCCACCGCACCCACCATGCCAAGGTAATCCTGGACGACTTTGAGACGCTGCATGATACCGAGGTCACGGTAGCTGGCCGCGTGGCGGGAATCCGCAAGTTTGGCGCTCTTGCGTTTATCGTCCTGCGTGATGTCAGTGGGCAGATCCAATTATTCATGAAAGCTGATACGGTCGAACCGTTGAAGGCTGACAATGGCCAGCTCGGGATAAGTGAATTACCACTGCTTGATACCGGCGATTTCATCGAGGCTACTGGGCCTGTCATCCGCACCAAGACAGGTGAAGTGTCAGTTGATGTCCGCCAGCTGCGGCTGCTCACTAAAAGCCTACGACCGATGCCGAACGCCGTCGATGGCTTTACCGACAAAGAGCAGCGCCTGCGACGGCGCTACGTCGACATGAACGTCAATTTGGACGTCCGGGCACGCTATGAACGCCGTAGTCGCTTTTGGTCGGCAACGCGCGAGTTTTTGGACGGGCAGGGATTCTACGAGGTCAACGTGCCAGTGCTCGAGCACACCACCGGTGGGGCCGACGCGAATCCGTTCGTGACGCACATGGACGCGCTCGACACCGACTTTTATCTGCGCATCAGCCACGAACTGCCACTCAAGCGGCTGATTGGGGGAGGCTTTGAAAAGGTCTATGACATCGGGCCACGGTTTCGGAATGAAAACTACAGCGACGAGCATTTACCAGAGCACGTTGCGATGGAATGGTACTGGGCGTATGCCGATTGGCGCGCTGGCATGGCGATGCAGGAAAAGTTATTCAACCATGTGATTGAACGTACTTTTGGCACATTACAGTTTACAATTGGAAAGTTCGACATTGATTTAAGTAAAAAATGGGAGGAATGGGACTATGCTGAGATTATTAAGGATCGCTATGG
>DASVSL010000085.1:0-15053 GCA_036388095.1 Saccharimonadales bacterium (SeqCode)
GAAAAAGCTTGGCGGCAAGACCGGTTCGTCGGCGCGGCGCTCGACAACGATTAACCCAGCAACACTGGCAATCACGATGGCGCCCATGATGACGCGTAGCCCAGCCAGGCTGAGCCCGGTCGCATCAAGCAAGCCAGCAAAAATCGTTTCGGTGTTGTCGACAGCGAGGACAAGCGTCGCGAGCGCCAAGCTCAGTAGGCCTGCTCCAAGGTAATCGATGCGTGGACGAACGTCACGCTTGAGACGAGGGCTATAAATAGCGATCAGGACAAAGGCCGCAATCGCGATGGGCACATTGATATAAAACGCCCAGCGCCAATCAGTCGTAACATTGAAGAACTGTTGCCCGTCTGTTAACCAACCACCAAGGAGTGGACCGATGACCGAACTCAGACCAAAGGTCGCACCGATGAGTCCCTGCCATTTACTCCGTTCCCGTGGCGGGAACAAGTCGCCGACGATCGTAAAGGCGTTGGCAGTAATGATTCCACCACCAACTCCCTGGAGTGCCCTGAACCAAACTAGTTGATCGATCGACTGCGACAAACCACTGAGCAGTGAGCCGAGCAGGAACACCGCCACACCGGTCAGCAGTACGACACGCCGACCAAACAAGTCCGACAGCTTACCGGCAATCGGCACGGTGACGGTAGTCGTCAGCAAGTAAGCCGTCACGATGAGGCTGAGGCTAGAAAAGGCGTTGAATTCCTCGACGATTTTACCGAGGGCGGTCGAAACGATCGTCTGGTCGAGGGCAACCAAAAAAAGGCTGGCCATAACAGAAAGCATGATAATTAGCTTCGAACGTAAATCGAGATGATGGTGCATGACTAGTCCTATTCGTTCTTGTTGTTTTGGAGTGATTTGATCATTTCAGCGTTATCGGTCACCGCATTCACCAGGTGTTGCATCTGCGCTTCGCCGATAAGGTGAATCGTGTGATGAGACGGCGAGCCAACGACATAGAGTTTGTCACCAGCTACAATGCCGAGTTGTTCGCGTGCTTCCGCTGGAATGACAATCTGACCTTTCGTGCCGACCGTCGACGTCCCATATAGCTTCTTATCAAACATACTTCGAGTATACGAAGTATGAAATGTATGTCAAGTATTTCTCAGAATATGTAAGCGTTTATTAAGGGATGCGATGAAGAGTATTACCCTTTTGAGTGCCAACGTTCATCATCGCCTTTTTCGTACTTTTGCTTCACGGCCGACCATGCCACACGGTGCGCGGTTTCCTCGCGGCTGCCGCCTTTGCTACGGTCGTCCGGGTCTTTATATTGGTCCCAGGCGCTATTGAAGGCTTCTTTATAGATATCCTGCGCGTGCTTTGGTAGGATGTGGATGACACTGTCGGGCAGTTCGTCGATTGATGTGTATGGCATGGCTTACCGCAGCATTCCGCCAGTCACACCGATAATTTCACCGGTGACGTAGCTTGATTCTTGACTGGCTAAAAAGACGTAGGCGCTGGCAAGTTCAGCCGGCTGACCAGCACGGCCCATCGGGGTTTGCTCGCCAAACTCCGGCAGCGCATCAGGCATCTGCCCACCGCTCGGTTGTAACGGCGTCCAGATAGGCCCAGGGGCAACGGCATTGACGCGGATACCTTTTTCGATCAATTGCTGGCTAAGGCCACGGGTGAAGTTCAAAATAGCGGCTTTGGTGGCGGCATAATCAAGCAGGTCGGCACTTGGTTGCGTCGCCTGGATAGACGTCGTATTAATGATCACACCGCCCTTCGGCAGATGCTTGATCGCTTCTTGGACGGTCCAGAACATGGCGAAGATGTTGACGGTAAAGGTCGCTGTCAGTTGCTCGGTCGTGATATCGGCTATGTTTTCGACGGCGACTTGCTTACCAGCATTGTTGACTAAAATATCAAGACCATCGAGTTGCTCGGCCGCATCATTGACCAAATGACGGGCGAATGTCTCGTCGCTCAAATCCCCCGGCAGCAAGACGGCGTGTTGCCCGGCGTGCTGGATGAGAGCAGCGACTTCTTCGGCATCGGATTGCTCGCTCGGCAGGTAGTTAAGAGCCACATCGGCACCCTCCCGCGCAAACGCAATGGCCGTGGCCCGGCCAATCCCGCTGTCGCCACCAGTGATGAGCGCCTTTCGACCGGTTAGTCGCTCGCGCCCGATATAGCTCGTCTCACCGTGGTCAGCCGCTTCATCCATTTTACTGTTGAGGCCTGGCTCTGGTTGGGTCGATTTTGAGACGTTGATTTGATCGTACTGCGAAGTTGGGTCCTGCATAGCAGTCTGATCGGGTTCGGTTGGTTGCTCATCTG
Source organism: Saccharimonadales bacterium (SeqCode) (assembly GCA_036388095.1). GTDB lineage: Bacteria > Patescibacteriota > Saccharimonadia > Saccharimonadales > Saccharimonadaceae > DASVSL01. The sequence goes on from DASVSL010000085.1 coordinate 2,299, forward strand.
TCATATTGTCCCCTCCTTTTTCAATCTAGTCAGTATAGGTAGTCCGGATATTCTATTCTGTGAGTTACGTTACATAACCTTATGCATAGGCGTCGTAAAATACTGTTTATGCAAGTTACAAAATACGCCCACGCCTGCTTCGTCGCTGAAACAGACGGCAAAGCTCTGATTGTTGATCCCGGAACGTGGTCTGACGACTTACAGCCGTATGATAATGTCGTTGGCATCGTCGTGACGCACGCTCACCCCGATCACCTAGATAGCAACATGCTCCTTGCCATCACGACCCATAACCCCGACGTCGTCATCTATGGCCCTGAAGATGTCATCAGCCAGCTGAATAATTTGCCTGGGCATGCCGTCACGGCTGGCGATACGATGACGTGCGGCCCGTTCGGCCTCGAATTTTTCGGCGGTGGCCACGCTGATATCCATTCGTCGATGCCATCTGGTATGAACGTCGGCGTGATGATTAACAATGACGTGTATTACCCAGGTGATTCATTTACCGTACCAGGCAAGCCGGTCGCACACCTGGCACTTCCGGTCAGCGCCCCATGGTTGAAACTGAGTGAAGTAATCGACTTTGTACAGGCCGTCAAGCCAACCACTGCATTTCCCACCCACGACGCGATTCTATCCGATACCGGTAAAGCGCTTGTCGATCAACTGCTCAGTGGAGCTTGCAAAAACAGCGGTGTGACGTACGAACGCCTCCCGTCGGCAACTAGTTAGGGTGCAAGTCGGTTGATGTCGCGTGGGAACAGACTGGCCTCTTTGACGTTAGCGAGGCCGACGAGTTTTTGGGTAACACGCTCAAGGCCCATACCGAAGCCACCGTGCGGCGGCATACCAAATTTCATGGCCGTTAGAAGCGGCAAAAAGCCAGGATCAGTCGGGTCGCCACCGGCGAGGCGCTTCAGCTGTTCGACAACAACCTCATAGCGGTGCTCACGCATACTGCCGGTTGTGATTTCCACACCACGAAACAGCAGGTCAACGCGGTCTGCGAGGCTCGGATCAGTCTCGTTAGCCTTGTGATAAAACTTCATTTCGCTGGCGGGCCACTGACTGACGAAGACTGCTTCTGAGCCAAGTTCTTTCTTGGCATACTCGCAGATCCATCGCTCCTCATCGGGGCGAAGATCTTTTTCGCCGACGGTCGATGTGCCGGTTGCTTTGCTGTAGCGCTCGTGGATTTCGGCCATGCTGATGGTTGGGATTTGCGTCGGCAGGACTGGCTTGGTCGCATTCCACCGCTTCAGGGCAGGTTCGTGTGCGGTCCAGACTTGCTCGACGACGTGATTCAACAGTCCGCTTAACGTCATTTTCAGATCATCGAGCGTAATAAAGCCCATCTCGCCGTCGATCGAGATATATTCGGTCATATGTCGGCTCGTGGCACTTGGTTCGGCGCGGTAGACTGGCGCGATTTCATAGACACGTTCAAACACGCCGACCATCATTTGCTTATAAAACTGTGGACTCTGGGCTAACGTCGCCGTTTTGCCGAAGTAATCGAGCTTGAAGACCTCTGCCCCGCCTTCGGTCGGTTCGGCCAACAGTTTCGGGGTATGCATCTCGGTGAACCCGTTTGCGTCAAAGTAATCGCGTAGGCTCTTACAAACCGTTGCCTGGACGTCAAAAATGGCTCGTTCTTGCAGGTTACGAAGACCAATCACTCGGTTTTCGAATAGCGTATCGAGGTTTTCTGACTTGTGCTGGATTGGTTTATCGATTTCGATTGGTGGCTCGTCGGTGACTGGTGTAATCACCTCAACGGTGACGTCATGTAGTTCAACACCACCCGGGGCTCGTTCATCGGCCGTGACTACGCCGGTAAAGTGTACAACGGTACCAACCTGGAGACCGCGTAGTTTTTCGAGCTCGTCGCCAGCCACCAAACTCTGCGCCAGACCACTGCGGTCGCGGACGGTCAAAAAGTTAAGGCCGCCAAGCAGGCGCTTTTTGTGGAGCCAGCCGGTAATGGTCGCGGTTTGACCGACATGAGCCGGTAAATCACCAATAAGAGTTCGCATGGAATCTATGGTAACAGATTAGCGCGGAGGGGTCAGCGTCGGACCGCGGCGCGGCGATCATCGAACGGGGTCTCGCTGGTCGGCAAGCCGCCAAAGGCTTTGTCGAGCGCATCATCGAGCGTCACGATGCCGACGGTTGCTTCAGTGTTATCTACCACCACTAGCAACCGTGTCCCCAGCTGGGCGAAACCAGCCAGGGCTCGCTCGAGCGGGTCAAATTCGTGGACGTACCCCACCCGGCCGCCCATGGCTTCGCGCACCGACCCTTTGGCGCTGCGCAGATCGATCACACTCGCAAGATCAAGCAGACCGACGATGTGGTCGACGTCACCATCGATGACCGGGAAACAATCATGCCCGGTCCGGTGCAGACTGTCGATGACGAGAGGACCCAGGCCATCATCCACGCCGACGGTGTGGACCCGCGCGATGGGAATACTGACATCACGAACACTGACATGTGGCAACTCGAGTGTCGCCAGTAGTCGGGGCTTGAGGGTATCTGGTAGGACGTGGCCACTGCCCTCGATCAGATGATGTAGTTCGTCGGTCGAAGCTAATCGATACGCGGCTGGTTTGGCTTCAGCGAAGCGGTCAAGCCAGTGCCAGTTAGCAACCAGTGCCTCGTAGCGCGGGGCAATCCGCCCGTAGAGCATGCCCGCGAACCGTGTCAGCGGCTTGAAATGCCGCAGCAGCAGCGCAAGCATAACGAGCGCACTGGCTGCGCCCAGACCTAGCCACCAGCCGTAGGCGCCGATACTCGCGCCTGTTGCCAGCACGATAAGCACCATGAGTTTTATCTGAAACAAGGCTTCAATGCGTGGCCGCAAGCGTTCTTTATCGTCCATGACGTCCGCCCCCACGACGCCAGCTTTGACTCGCCGACGAAGTTCAAACTGACTAAGGCCCGTCCGCGGGATCCGCAGGCTCGACAGCAGCAGCGCCCCTGCCCAGAGGAAGGCGTCGAGAATGATCAGCCACACGTGTGTGTCCATACCGCTAGTGTACCCGCCAAAGTACCCTTAGGCTATACTAGTGACAAAGGAGCAACTATGGATCGAACACGTTGGATTATTTTTTCTGTCATTTGCGTCGCGGTACTCGGCAGTTTGGTGCTATTTTCAAGGCGAGATGAAGTCGATGTCAGCAAAGTTGAACCTGCCAAGGCGATCAGCGAAACTGAGACGGCCATTGGCGACCATATTTATGGCGACAAGTCGTCACCGGTCGTGCTGATTGAATACGGTGATTTTCAGTGCCCGGCGTGCGGGAGTGCCTTCCCTCAGATCCAAACCATCAAAAAGACCTATGGCGATAAAATAGCCTTTATCTTTCGTAACTATCCCCTGACGACGATCCACCCGAACGCGCTCGCCGCCAGCACGACCGCCGAAGCCGCTGGCCTGCAGGGCAAGTTCTGGGAGATGCACGACCAGCTGTACGCTAACCAGCAAGCCTGGAGCGATGTTGATGCCAGCAAGCGGACCGATAGTTTCGTCGGTTTTGCCAAAGACATCGGCCTTGATACCGCCAAATTCCGCGAAGACCTGAAAGACCCTAAGGTAAATGCCAAGATCACCCGCGACCGTTCACTTGGTGACAAACTGAAAGTCCAGAGCACTCCAAGCGTCTACCTCGGCGACACCAGTCTGAGCCAAGATGAAATCACTGATCTGGTGCAGCAAAAAGGCACCAAGCTGATGGATAAGCTTGACGCCGCCCTCAAAGCGGCTGACATTGAACCGCCACAGCGCCCAGCAGACTCGTAATCAACAGCCCAAAGGCAACATGAAAGCCCCTGGAAAACCAGGGGCTTGTAGATAGCTGTTTCTTTTGAAAGCTAGTAGGCAATATATTCTTGCCACTGAGCGGGTAGGACGTCTACCTCGACTTGCTGCGCGCGACTGCGAGCAACTTGTACAGAGATTGGCATAGCCTGTCTGCTCCTTGCTTTAAATTGCGTGTCTTTTAGTGCACCGTTTCGACCGAGGCACCAGTTCTCCGGCGCGAGACACAAAAACTATCTTAGCAAACCTACGTGTTGTGTCAAACATAATGTAAGTGCCCCCGAGCATGTCGGGGGCGGATTGAGCTGATGTGGGGGTCAGTCAGGCGAGGTGAAATGTGCTCCGGTTCCGGAGCGTCTTATCGTCCGGTGCAGAGCCGTCGATGCCAATGTCACCGACGGTAACCTCGACAGATTCCCGTGCGCCACTTACCCTAATGCGCACTCGCGTAGTTGAGCCACTGCTCGTGACGATCACCGTAGGCGCAACAACGACTTCGTACTGGACATCATGAGGCGGTACGTTGAAACGAGTACCTCCGATGGTCTTGTAAATGCGTCCAACCACAAGCTGGTCGTCGCGCCATACAATTGACTTCGCCGTACTAGGCTCCTCCAAATAAGTACGTGCATAAAATCAGCAATTGGCTACGGTCGTAGCTTACTATTACATTAGCATATTTACAGTATTAAGTCAATATTAAAAGACACGCTTGGCACGCCCAATGAGAAAGACGGTGACCGTCAGGACGATCGTCAGCCCTAATACGACCGGGTAAGCCCATGGTTCATGCTGAAATGGCAGATCGAGGTTCATGCCGAACATACCGTACAGGACATTCGGCAGTGCAATAATGACCGTCGCCGCGGTCAGAATCTTCATGGAACGGTTCAAGTTATTGCTCGTAATCGTACTATAAGCTTCGCGGATGTTGACGATGGATTTGACGTTGCTGCGACAGCCTTCGATCGACTGTTCGTTGTTCAGCAGCAGGTCTTCGACAATTTCTTGGTCTTCTTCGAACAGCGGTATATGCCGTCCCAGCATTAAACGACGCAGAATAGCGGTGGTCGGCAACATGGCGCTCAAAAACTCATTCAGCTCGTCTTCGATCAGGACGAAGTCGATGAAGTCCTGGTTAGCGACGTCGTGAGCGCGCAGGCGCGTCCGGATCTGTTTGATTTGGCGGGAAATGTTGTTGACGAAGACTTCATACTGGTCGACGATCTGATCAAGGATCTGCAACACTAATTTAGTACGTTGCGTGGTCGAAAACTCAATCTTGCCGCTCGTAAAACGCTGCAGCCGGGGCAAATTACCGAGTGCGACCGTGATCAGCAGGTCTGGCCCAACGACAAACAACAGTGGGCTGGTCGTCAGCTCGAGCTCGTCATTGGTCAGGGCATAACGGACGAAAATATAGGTGCGATCGCCCTCGCGCTCCAGTCGCGGCATCTCATCGGCGTCCATGGCGTCTTCCATGTGACCGGCATCAAGATCGAAGCGTTTGACGAGACTTTCGATCTCGGCTTCGGTCGGATGTTCGACACAGATCCAGGCGCCTGGCTTGTAGTCATCCAGAATCGATAGGCTTTTGCTGCGAATATTCTTATAATAGTAAGTGATCATTCCATAAGCAGTATACCCCAGCATGTCCAACCGTCATCTTCACGTCCCACTCGGCACCGCCAACTTCCTCTCCGTCCTGGAGGGCATTGAAGGTGGTTTCGCGATTTTTGTCGGTATCGTCGCCGGGCTGTACTTTCAGGCGGTCAACCACGACATCCTTGTTGCCACGGGGCTGATCAGTGTCATCGTCAGCGCCTTTAATAGCAGTGCTGTCCGTTACGCCAGCGAGCACTACCTAGATGAACTGGACGGCCGCGAGAAGCGCAATAAACTACGGGCCTATTTTTTTCCGGCGCTGACCGAGTTCATCACCTACATCCTGGTTTCCATCGTCGCCGTCCTGCCATTGCTACTGATTCAAGATTCACCGACGGCCATTAGCCTGACGACGCTCATTACCGTGGTCATCTTGTTCGGCGCTGGCTGGTATCGTGGCCATTTACTCGGTCGCCATAGTTTGCGCGATGGGCTTGAGATGGCTGGTCTTGGCGTTGCTATCATTATCATTGGCGCCAGTTCGGGCGTCTTTTTAGCGGGTCTGGTCGGGTAAGCACCGACCCCGTATACTGTTAGTACGCTCTAAAACACACACAGCATGTTCGAAAGTTCTATTTTTACACAACTCAGTGTCGTCATCGTCCTGGTGGGCGTTGTTTCTATCATCATGCGTCTGCTCCGGCAGCCGCTGATTATTGGCTATATTTTGACGGGAATCGTGGTTGGACCGAGCGTACTCGGCATGGTACAAGACCATAACGTCTTCGAGGCGTACAGCGAGATCGGCATTACCCTGCTACTGTTTATCATCGGCCTTGGCCTGAACGTCGGCGTCGTCAAGAGCCTCGGCAAGGTGTCCCTGACAACCGCCAGCGCCATCTTGACGCTGGTTGGCGGCAGTGGCGTGGCGGCCGGCGTCCTGCTCGGCTTTTCCAGTATCGAGGCGATCATCATCGGACTATCGCTGTTTTTCAGTAGCACGATCATTATCCTGAAGGTCCTGAGTGACAAACGTGAACTAAACCGTCTTCATGGCCAGATTGCGATGGGTGTCATTTTGGTCGACGACCTGGTTGCCACCCTGGCGCTGCTGTTTGTGGCCGCCGCCGGTTCGGCGGGTAGCTTTAGTATCGATGACGTCCTTCAGCTGCTGCTCGGTGGTATCGGACTGGCCGTCATGCTGGCGCTAGCGGCCATCAAGCTGCTCCCAGCACTGACACGGTGGCTGGCAGGCTCACAGGAGCTGCTGTTTGTCTTTACGATCGCCTGGGGCTTCGGAGTCGCTGCCCTGTTTGATCTCGTTGGCTTCAGCCACGAGGTGGGTGCGCTCTTCGCCGGTGTCAGCTTGGCCGGCCTGCCGTACGCGACCGAGATGGCGACCCGGCTCAAGCCACTGCGCGATTTCTTTATTGTCCTGTTCTTTGTGGCGCTCGGCGAGAACCTCAGCCTGGAAAGCCTACAAAACAGCCTGTGGCCGGCGCTGGTGCTGTCGCTGATTGTCATCACCCTGAAACCACTCTTTGTTATGGCGTCGCTCGGTGCGCTCGGTTACACCAAACTAACCAGCTTCAAAACGGCTATTAACCTCAGCCAAGTCAGTGAGTTTTCCATCATCTTGGTCGTCTACAGTGCCAGCGTCGGCCTGGTACGCCCGGAGCTCACGAGCATCATTACCCTTGTCGCCCTGGTGACGATCAGTACCAGTACCTACCTTATGAAATATGACGACAAGCTATACGCCCTACTCGAGCCCAAACTGCACCACTTTGAACGCAAAGTCCTGCGCGAACACGCCCACAAACGTCAGTCCTACCCAATTATTCTGTTCGGCTACCAGCGCGGCGGTCACGAGTTTGTCCAGACGTTCCGCAGCATGAAGCAGCGCTATTTGGTCGTTGACTATGACCCGTCGATCATCGAACATTTGGAGCGTCAGGGTATCCGCAACGTCTACGGCGACGCGACCGATGAAGAGCTGTTGCACGAAATTGGTGCCCGACGTGCCGAGTTGATGGTTAGTACGATCGACGATATCGCCATTAACCGTTCGCTACTCGGCTACCTGCGTTACCACAATCAAGACGCAGTGTTCTTGTGCCACGCCGACACCTACGAAGAAGCGGCTGACTTATACAAGCACGGTGCAACGTACGTGATGCTACCGCATTACCTGGGGTCGGAGCGTATCGGCAGTTTCATCAAGAAACACGGCTTCAATCGACGAGCCTTCGCTGCCTACCGCAAAACGCATGTCATCAAGCTCGGCAAAAGCGCCCTACGAAACTAGGTCGCTAATAACCTCTCCCGTCCGACGGTCACGCACCTGCGTGGTGACACCACCGATCGCGATTTGCGAGGATAGAACCGCGTATTCGCCGTAGCGGTGACGGATGGTATCGGTTTTATTTTCAACCGTTCGGTTAAATGAACCTTTGTCATTAGTAGACGTACCTGCTGAGTGGTGCTGGCGAGTAACACGCTCAGCCAGCTTACGAGCTCGCAATTTCATCAGGTCAGTGCCGTTATCGTCAGCCCGTTCGCAGCTACGACAGATGCTACAAGCCCCCACCATGACCCACTCCGACAGGCAGGCCTGACAATCACCGCGGCGCCACTCATCTTTTTTGAGTAGCTGGAAGCCAGCCGTCCGTAATTGCTCAGCTGCCCCAGGCACTGCGCCGATCGTGTTGCCGCAGAAATTAACTTCTTCGCCACTCGAACGGCCTGCATCACCGGCGCCCGACATCTCGCCACCGGCGGAAGTGTCAGCATCTGACGCAGCTCTCTTGCCTTCGAATCGATCACGGATCGCTAAGATAAAATCATATCGCTGCTGCTGTGCCTCGGGTGACGCCGCCTCGAGCTGTTCGAGAATATCGCAGTGCGCCTGAACAAGATCGACCTGCCGCTGCACAAAGGTATTGCCTTCGATGCGCAGGAGCAAATGCTCGCGACCGGCAAACCAAGTGCCGCCCTGCGTGCGCTGCAACGATCCGTCGTACGCCGCCAGTAGTCGCTCGATCAGCAAGGTCGGTTCGAGCGGTGCGGCGTCAGTAATGTGCACCGGTTGCGCCAGCGCCCACTCAGAGCGATCGAACCGCTTACCTAACTGCTCATACATCGCCGCTATGCCGTCTTTATCAGCGCGATCGAAGGAATGGCCGTAGATATGCACCCGTCCGTCACTGTCGGCCTGAAAAACCTGCAAAAAGCTCAACCCCCGTTCACGTTGATAGCCGAACTCGTTGCGACCAAGCCGCGTCAGCTCATCGACCGGACAATCAGACACCACAACTTGCAGGCTACCTGGTGCCAGCTGACTCGCGGCGGCGATATGCTCGTTCTCGAGCCGCACGCGCTCAACCTGCCAGGCAAGCTCAGGCTGCAGGCGAACTCGTCGCTCGTAGGCTCTTTGCGATGACTCGCCAATATCAGCTAGGTAAAGCTTAGCCGCATCGTCATCGATATACAGGCCATGCTCGTCGCGATCGCACTCGATGTGCGAGACGTTATGAGTCTGCAAGAATTCGCCGGCCGCCGTAATTTCATCCCGTTCTAGTTGATAGCGCGAATACGCCCGATACTGTTCGTAGTCGTGCTGGCGGCGCTGTTCAAGCGTAGGCGGTTCAAATGTCGTTTGCATCAAAAAACGGTGCTTCCGAAAGGTCTCGAAAACACCGCTAGTACACTAAGAGTGAATCATTTCCTGCTCGGGAAGCCCTGTTGGAGTCGCGCGCGTAATCGGACTTATCCCTTTGTCGGCCGATGGTCCAGCGTCTACCCTCATAGGTCGCTCGACTCTCAGTACATAGGACTTACCGTTGCGGCACAGCTCATGATTTTCACATGATTCCGCGCGCGTCTCTGGGTCTGTTTGTTAATGCTTATAGTCTAGCTCGCTCAGACGAACTTGGCAAGCGCGTTACCTACCGGACTGGGGTGCCAGTGGCGTGGGGGTTTCACCAGTCTCATCGCCACCACCGCGGCCAGGAACACAGCCAGTGGCGGGGTCAACTGCCGTATTTCTCGGCGTATTTGGACACTGATCAATTGCATCCGCTACACCGTCGCGATCCGTGTCCACGGTCTGCACAACAGGGCAGCCATCACCGTCGACCGTGGCGTTTCGGGGGGTATTCGGACAGTTATCTTCGCTGTCGACAACGCCGTCACGGTCAGTGTCGGTCGTGGTGTCGTCTTCAGACGGACAACCGGTACTGTCAACATCGCTACCACCTTGGGCTGGACACTTGTCGCGACTATCTGGCACACCGTCCTTATCCGTATCCGTCACCGCAGGTTGCGCCGGTTGTGCTTCTTCGTCGTCGTTTTGCGTCTGATTGGTCGGTGCGGCTTGGGCCTTGCAGGTTTTACTCGGTGTCGTACCGGCGACGAAGAACTCTTCGTAGCTGCTGCCGCCAGGGGTACAGGTAGCTGATTTCGTCACATCACTTGGCTGAGTAAAGTTTTCCGCCGGTGAGCTATCGAGAAACGCCTGAATCGATTTGCTCCAGATTGGACCAGCCATAGCCGAACCACCGGCACTCATGACTTCGTTTTCATTGTTCCCTACCCACACGCCGACGGCCAGACTCGGCGTGAAACCAATCGTCCATGCATCGCGATTATCATCGGTACTACCGGTCTTGACGGCGACGTCACGGCCCGGAATGTTCAAACGCGTCCCAAAGCTGGGTGAACGGGCTTGATTATCACTCAGGATATCGGAGATAACGAACGAAGCGGCGCTCGACTGGACGCGGCGAGTGTTTACCTCGCTGGTAAATATCTTTTCGCCGTATTTGTTCTGGATCTGGTTGATCAGCGTGACGTCATGTTGACGACCCCCGTCCGCAAAAGCGGCGTAGGCGTTCGTCATATCGATTGGTCGGGCTTCAGCTGCGCCAAGGGCCAGGCTGTAGCCATAATCATGCTTCGGATCGATGGTGGTAATGCCCATTTCACGAGCCTTAGTGATCGCCTCGTCGACTCCCAGTTTTTGCATTACCTTGACCGCAGGTATGTTGAGTGACTGAGCGAGCCCACTGCGAAGCGTGATGTCGCCGCGGAAACGAAAGTCGTAGTTTTCGGGCTTGTAGCCACCGAAATCGGTTGCTTCGTCCCTGATAATACTGCCGGCTGTAAATAGTTTCTGGTTGATGGCTTCGGTGACATAGATCGGCTTGAAGCTTGAACCTGGTTGCCGGGCCGTTGTCGCCATGTTGACGGTACCGAAGTCAGGGTTGTTGTAATCAACGCTGCCGACGAGCGCGCGCACCTCGCCAGTTTTTGGATCGATCGCCACCATGGCCGCGTTACGCCCACCAGCCGACGCACTGATTGCAATCTGATTACTCACGATTGACTCAGCCTGTTTTTGCCACTCCAGATTGAGGGTGGTTTTTACTTTGTAGCCGGATCGTTTGATCTTTTCTTCGCCGTATTTCTTGTTCAGCTCACTGACGACCATCTCGGCGAAATGTGGCGCGTGGTCGAACTCATCATTTTTCGGGTCGGCATACGTCAAGGTCTGCCCTGAGGCAGCCGTCTTTTCGGCGGCGGTAATTTTACCGTCCTCGACCAGGCGTCGCAGCACCCGCTCTTGCTGGACTTTTGCCTTGGCCGGGTCACCAGAAATCGGCGAGTAAGCACTTGGCGCAGGCAAAATACCAACTAGCATCGCGCTTTCGGCCAGGCTGAGATCAGCCGCAGATTTATTGAAATAGTTCTGCGCCGCTTCGTCGATGCCGAAACTACCTTCGCCGTAATAGACCGAGTTAAGATACATGTCGAGAATTTCATCTTTGGTGTACTGCCGATCAACTGCGACGGCCATAGCGACCTCTTGGTACTTACGGAAAAATGATTTCTCGTTTGTCAGCAGCGTGTTCTTGACGAGCTGCTGCGTCAGCGTCGAACCACCGTAGGCCGTGGCGTCACGACTCATGACGTTGGCATACAGCGCCGCCAGTAGTCCGCGGAAAGAGACGCCGCCGTGTTCATAGAAATTCTTGTCTTCGCTGGAAATGAGTGCCTGTTCGGTGTAATCGGAAATTTCAGCGAGCTGAAGCCGTTTGAGCGCCTTGTTGCTGCCGGTGTTATAAAACACCTGGTCGTTCGAATCGACGAGCTGGACGCCAGTGTTATTCCGGTTCATGAGCCGTTCTGGGTCACTGATGTCACGTGCCAGCAGGGCGTAGGTAATAAGGGGTGTCAGGATCAAGAAGGCGCTGGCTGGCAGGACAATAAAGGCGAGTTTGCGGCGCAAACTCATTGTGCGGAAATTTTGCCACTGCCGACGCAGGAAATAACGGCTGCGCTGCGTCACCGGTGGGCGTTTCGTGAAGCGTCCTTGTCGTACCATATTAAGACAATTATACCATAAAAATGGCAAGTATACTAGAAATTACACTGAGACGACGGTAATTTTACGTCGGCGCGCAGTTCGAGTCTGCGGGATCACCGGTCCTTGAGATGGCTCGCGGCGAGCCTCAAGGGCCTCCAGCCCGAAGATACACGCCAGTTCGACAAACATGACGGCATCAAGCGGCGCCAAACGGTAGGCTAGGAAATCCCGCAGGGCGATGTAGAGCAAGGTGACGGCCCAGAATGACAGGATCACCCGCAGCACCTTGGCGCGCGGTGGCGTCGATAACAGCAGCAGCACGAGCAGGCTGGCGACGACAGCTCGGATCCAGAGTTGGGTTGGGTCACTGCTGGCGAAGCTCATAAAAAAGCTCTGTGGCATAATCAGGCCACCGACGAGGAGACACAAGACAAGCCCGAGGGTAAAGGCGATGAGGCCTTTGTGAATCGTGGTTGGGATGGGGGATGTTTCAGTCATACTTCAAGCCTAAACGAACCAGCGTAAGCGGTATGTGATATTTATCACTTAGTCGCTAACCATGCAACTTCATGCCACTGTAGTATTTTTGATACGAAAAAACACCCACATATGGGTGCTGTTTCGGTGGTGGAGGTGGGGCTACAGTTCGATCATCGGGTTGCGATTGCGACCGCGGTATTCGCGTTCGAATTCTTGCAAGAGCCGTCGTCGTTCGGCGCGTCGGTACGGGTTGACCGAGCGACCACTGTCATATCGTTTGTCATCACGTTGGGTGCGCGACATACACTATCCTCCAGATTGATTTACTTAAAGTGCTTGTTAGTACTGCGAGCTGAGGCGCAGTGATGGGAACAAGTGCGACCGCTTGGCGGTTTGATGCTTTTCTACCGGCCGGACTGACGCGGCTGATTCGAGCCGTAGGTCTGGGAACTGGTGCATTTTCCGTTTCATAAAGTG
>DASVSL010000086.1:0-4437 GCA_036388095.1 Saccharimonadales bacterium (SeqCode)
CTGTCGTGAGTGATCATCTATCTAGCCCCAGCGTTGCCACTGGAATCAAGCGGTTCATTTACGCAGCACGACCGGACCGGCCTGCCTAAGCAGGGGCTGCATATCCTTGCAACGGACAGGGTTTACCTCCTCCGGTAGTCACCTACCGTCGCTGTGAGCTCTTACCTCACTCATTTCACCCTTACCTCAGGTTGTCCGTCGAGCCGGACGAATCCGACCTGACTGGCACCCTTGATGAGGCGGTATCGTTTCTGTGGCACTTTCCCTAGGGTCACCCCCGGCCGCCGTTAGCGGCTGTCCTCGTCCTGTGTTGCCCGGACTTTCCTCCCCGCACCTTTTTGGCTTTAGACCAAACCTATTCGACGCTTGAGTTCACTGAGACCCTTACCGTGTGCCTTTAGCTTGCGTTCCCGCTCATCGGCCAGCTGTTTGGTCCTGAACGCTTCGTAGTACACCAGATCCCAGGGTACACCTAGCTTCGTCGAAATAGTTTGCTTGGAGTTATGTTGGTACAATCGCTGCCTAAGATCACCTGTAGATCCCACGTAAAACTGCCCTGTGGTCTTACTGTGCAGGAGGTAAACATAGTGCATGCAGCGATTGTACCGTAAAGCCGAAAAGGTGCGGGGCGATCACTTAGCGATCTGACGAGACCTAGTATAGCTGTTAGGGTGAGGTCACCACAAGCGAACGCGCGAACTCATCGAAGCGTGCGACGTAGCTGGCGGTATCATCGTCTGCATGGGTGTAGGCGAGACTAAGCGTATGACCACTGACCCGCAGCGTATGGCCATAGTGGGTGCCGGGGCCACCGATGCCGATGCCACTATCTTTCATCACGACGCGGTATGCGCCCCGTGTACCGATTGTCTCTACCGTACAATCGAAGCTTGTGATGGTACCACTCTGCGCCTTGAGCTGCTGTTTGGTCTGGGCTTCATTGACGCAGCTGTCATACTCATCTGCCGCCTGCGCTTCGCTCAGCTTGACGGCTATCACGCCGCTCGGCGTATCGGTTTGACACTTGATCTGCTGCCCAGTTGGCACGATAAAGACAAGGTCATCGCCACAATCACGACTCAGTTCCCAGCCGTCGGGTACTGTCCCGGCCACGTTAACACCCATGTAGTTCAAAACCGTTTCACTATCGTCGGCGGGCTCGGCTTTCGGAGGCGTTTTAGTGCTAGATACTTTCGTCGGACCGGTCGCGACGGCGCCAGTGGTCAGACGATAAAGGTTCCAGCCGACAATGCCAGTCAGGGCCATGACAACCAGAACCAGGACTAAGACGATATGGCCGTACCCGGCCTGGGGTGAAGTGAAATGAGTGTGTGAGCGTGTTTGTTTCATATTTATCAGTAGCCTACCGTACGCGTGGTCGGTTGCCAAGCCTAGCGCGCGTGTTCGTCGAGGATGCGGTTGACAACGCCATCGGCCAGCTTGTTAAATTCGCGCCGCACATGGCTAAAAGACACACGATCAAATTGCCCTGCCAATTCGCGAATACGGTCGTTGATGATCTTGAGGTCCGGATGCTTCATTTTCCAGACGCCGTTCATTTGGTTGACGACTAGTAGACTGTCCATCCGGAAATCGACTCGACGGACACCAAGCGCCAAAGCGCGCTCCAGGCCAAGGTACACCGCCTGGTATTCGGCCACGTTGTTAGTCGTGATACCCAGGTACGCGCCCCCTTCCGTTAGCACGGATTCTTGCTCGTCCATAATAACGAAGCCGCTGGCACTCGGACCCGGGTTGCCACGCGAACCGCCGTCACTATAGATAATGGCGCTTGTCGTTGCAATTTTTTCGCCAACATCTGGTACGTCTTGCACCGTACTGGTGCCGTAAGGTATTTCTTGCAACCCTAATAGCTGTTGTGTCGATTGCGTCAGATCGTGGCGCTGTACCTCTGTCAACTTTTTCCAGACGTAACGGTCATACTCAGCACTGAGCGTAATGTCACGATCTACAGGTAACAGCGATGCGTCATATACAACGAATACGTATTGCAGTTCTCGATCATCCGGGTCGATGAACGATAATACATCACGCAGCTGTAACGTCTCGGTTGCTACCCCGCAATGAATACGAAGGGCATGCACGATAGCGTCTTCGGGCTGCTGATTCATGTGGACGCGGCCACCAGGCAGTTCGTACTTGCCGGCGATGCTCGGACGGCCGCCCTTGCGACGAAGCAACAAGACCTTCCCTTCGTGGGAAATAATGGCTTTGGTGACAACTTTTTGTTTCATAGCGGTATCTTTACATTATAGCATAAGTATTGACATATTGCAATAGTTATGGTAATTTGGACGAATCGTATCCGACGCACTTTAGGAGCAGCTATGCCCGTACAGACACGAACCAAGATCTCGCTCTTCAGCCAGCTCGTTCCCGGCAGCATCTACATCTGCGATGGCGCCGGCCAAAACGGCAGCAATTTCGAGAACTGGTTCGACTTCACTGGCCAGCCGTTTGTCGTCGAGTCACACCCAGGTCTCGAAGGCGTTATGGAGGTAGTCGACGGCAAGTGGCGGCCAGTCTACCGTACTGTCGTCGACATCAAAGTGGTCAATGGTGACAACCGAGAGCGCCGCCAGACGACACCGGTTATTTGCCTCGGCATTCCCGACCAAAAGCAGTTCACCACCGACCGCGACGCACCGTACCTGCGCAACACCACCTACCTCCTCGGCTGAGTCCCACTCGCCGTTCACCATCCAACCCCGAATAGGAGCATCATGGCACAACGCGAAAAGCTGACCGCGAGCCAGGTCAAGGACGCGATCAGGCGCCTCAACGACGCCTCCAAGCTGGCGAGTCCGCGGGATATCGCCAAGGCACTCAAGGTCATGTACCACGACCTGGCGCCAATCATGGACCAGCTCGAAGCCGACGGAGCGATCAAGCACCGCAACGGCCACTGGTACGTGGTGTAACAAAGGGCACACAACTCCACCCCGTCGTCGCACCCGTGACGGCACCCTCCCCGTCCCTGGCTTCGCGCCAGGGACGTTACTATTTTTTGCCATTGAAAACGTGAATTGCCACTGGCAATTCACGCCTATCGGTCGCAAGTTGAAACCACTCCACTCACTACCAGACAAAAAACACACCCTGAAGGGTGCATCTTTTGTCTGGTCGGGGTGACAGGACTTGAACCTGCGACCTCACGGCCCCCAGCCGTACGCGCTACCAACTGCGCCACACCCCGATAGTAATATTTTACGATAAATGACCTCACGGCCACGTTCCGCGGCCCCACGACTTCACGGCAGCGAACATAGTTCGCTCAGGAAGCTCGCTTTTTGAACTGCCACCGGCAGTCCTCACCCCAGGCGTGCGCGCTACCTTGGGGACCCCACAAAATTACATTTTGTGGGGTAAAGCTGCGCCACACCCCGATGATGCCACTTTATTGTACTGCAACTAGTACAGCAGGTCTGTTTCGCCATCAAAGTATCGACCCGCGAGAAGAGCGATTTTATGATGGTAGCTATCCCAATTCTCTGGAAAGGACGCTTTATCGACGTCTATAACAGTCTGGCTGCCATCGGCCTTTACTGCATCGACCTGGAAGCGATACGTTGGGTCATGGTGCGCCCGCTGTAGCTGTCGTACCGGACACGCACAGAGGGCGTAAACCTCAGCCTCTTCGAGCCGGTAGGAGTTCAAAGGGGAATTGTCCTCAATCATGTAAATATCAATTATGTTGTTATGTGACGAATCATCCGTATTAAAACCGACGTACAACTTACGTCCAAGGTAAATCAGGTCATTTGGAGCATACTGCTTGCCCAATTCCTCATCTACTTCGCGTAGGCCATCAGTCAGTTTCTCACCGGCTTGAAAATGGCCCCCTGCTGTGACATCTAATAAACTTGGCGCCCAGGTAGATGCTGGGCTACGTTGCTGATACACGATTGCCGGTTCGGGAATGCTCGTCACGATCCAGAGATTGAAGGTGCCGATCCAATTGCCGTCATCATAAGCTTGTTTGCGGGTCTTGATTTCACCGGTCGGCAAAAAGAGGGGTGGTTGTAAGATATCAACTTTTTCATCCATTTCTCTATAGTACGTGATTTTCGTCCTGATGTTATGAGCCGTACGACAAAAAGAAAAGTGACCCCGCAACGCCATTGGTGCAGGGTCGGTTCAGATCCGCTAGTACTAGCGGCGGCCACGTCTCGGGATGGCGGCTGTTGCCAACTTGATCTCGCGACGGGTTCGAGGGTCAAAACGACCCTCCCTCAGCTTCATCCGCTGCAGGATCTCGCGGCGAGAGAGCGGCTGACTGAAGGTTGGTTCACGCCGTGACTTCGGCATTATGCCTCCTAGATAGGTCTGAACATGAAGACCCCCGCAGTACCGAGAGAGATGAGTTCCCCGCGTAAGCGCAAGGTGGGATTCCGCAGCACTCGTCCACGGACGAAT
>DASVSL010000087.1:0-5167 GCA_036388095.1 Saccharimonadales bacterium (SeqCode)
TGCCACAAAAGCAAAATTGCCTCGCACCCAGGAGCGAAGCAATTCTGCTCAACTGGGCACGAGGCTATGGTCTGTGCGTGAAACGCCAACCCGGCGTTCCACGACCATCGATATTGTAGCTAGATGTCACACGCCATTTCCCGTAATCCTGTTGGTACACATCTCGTACCGCTTTGAACTCCCGGCCATCACTGCGTTGCCTCTCTCTGTCCCAGAGTATGACGAACTCACGCGGTGTGCGTTGACCTGGTCGTCCATGGTGGTGCTCCTGTTCTGATCTTATGAGCTGCTCGAGCAGTGCGATCAGGATCGCGTTCTTTCGCTCACTCATTGGATCACGTGGCTGACGCGCCCCCCGGCGTATCCGAACAGGACGTTCGTCCCGATCTTCTAGCTGTCTCCTTGTCATTGTAAGGTGCCCCCACCATCTCATTACTGCTGGGTTATGCGGACATCCCCCGATTCCCGTATACGAGAGTTAAAATACCATACCACATACTAAAGTATTAAGCCAGTTTGTCTGCGGTGGGGGTGTAGCTTAAGGTGCTACATCATGGTATAGTCATACAAAACCTAATCGCGACGAGAACTCGGCCAGACTACCTAGGTAGAATCCAGCAGAGGTTACGTCGCCGTCAGCCCACGTCACGGGCAGGAGCACACAACTATGGCAGAAGCAGCCGTCCCACGGATCCGTATCCGTCTAAAAGCGTATGACCATAAAGTCATCGACCAGTCAGCCAAACAAATCATCGACACTGCGCTACGCACCGGCGCCAGTATCGCCGGACCAGTTCCGTTGCCGACTCGCCGCAGCACGTTCACGGTTGTCAAAAGTCCGCACGTCTACAAAAAGGGCGGTGAAGCATTCGAGATGCGGGTTCACAAACGCTTAATTGACATCATCGGCGCGACGCCAAAGACGATCGATAGTCTGCAGAACCTGGCCCTGCCGGCTGGGTGTGACGCTGAAATCCGAATGTAATCAATTTCACAGTTTGTTTTTGACAAATACCGCTATACTAACCCCAAGTAAATAATTTCAGGAGACTACTGACATGGCACGAAACAAATTTTCCGTTGCAGTACTAGCTGGACTCATCGGTGCAGCCCTTGGCGTACTGTTCGCTCCACGGAGCGGCAAAGAGACTCGCGAAGACTTAAAGCGACGCGCTGATGAAGCCAAAAAGACCGGTGACCACACGACTGCCCGCATGAAAGATACGCTGCGCGAGAGTGCTGCCGAGGTCAAAGAGACCGTCAAGCGCTCTAGCAAAGAACTTGGTGATCTGGCTGACGAAGCCAAAGTCCGTGCCAGCCGCATCGCTGACGACGCGAAAAAGACCAGCACAAGTGTCGCTGACAGCACTAAGCGAAGTCTTGGCCAGAACCGTGACGAAATCGACGAAACGACTCGCACGATTACGCCACGCCGCAACCGCGACAAATAATCAGTCCAAAATTGATAAACGCACCGCAATCGTCGCGGTGCGTTTTAGTTGTCGTTAACATCGTCGCCGTATTACACTATGGTTATGTCTGCAAAATCAAAACAAAAATCAAAAAACACGGAAAGCGATAGCGCCTATTTCCTAAAGCTGGTGCTCTTCATCGTACTGGGTTCGATTTGGCTGCGTTTTTCAGAGCCTGTTCATATCGGGCCGATTATGTTCAACGGACTGCCGATCGGCCTCGGTCTCGGCTTGATCTTCGCCAGTCACGATCATTTTCAGATCGATCGTAAGATCGAATACGCCTTATTGCTTGTCATGGCGATTCTCACATTTTTCCTGCCGGCCGGCATTGTCATCTAGCTACTGTTTGGCACCGTAACCAGGGGCGACCTGTTTGACGAACTCGTCGAGCGTCACATCGCTCCCCGATAAGGCCGTCGCAAGGGGCACACCGACGTATCGGAAGTGCCACGGCTCGAACGCGACGCCCGTGATGGCCGACTCGCCTTCGGGGTAGCGTTGGATGAAGCCATATGTAGCGGCGTTATCGGCGAGCCATTCGGCCCCGCTGACACTAAGTGAGCATGCGTCACTCACTTCGGCACACTCACCCGATACACTCGAGAAATCAACGGACAGACCGGTGTGGTGTTCGCTGGTACCTACCGGCGAGACATATTGGGCTGCTAATTCTTTGCCATTTTTCGTAATGAACTGTCGCAGCAGGGTGCGTTGCTCGTCGAGTGATCGATAGGCACTCGATACCATCAACGGTTCGCCGGCTTTGTCGGCGGCTCGGGTCAAATCGCGGAGCGGCTCGGTGATCTCTGCCGCCACTTTCATCGGCGTATCTGCGTCGCCGTGCTTGACGGGTATATCAACAAGTCTGAAGCCTGCCTTGTCCTTGAGCGGCCGAGCCTTTGACACCAATGTCCAAACGCCGTGGTCGAACAGCTCGTAATTGGCTACCTTGACACGCGTCGCACCAACCTCGACCGTTTCGGCGACAACAGGCTCCTTACTCAGTCGTGTCAGTGTATCTGCGTAGTAGGTGGACGCTTGCTGCAGCCAGTAGACGCAGTACAAAGCTGCGGCGATCAGTACGACGACGAGGGCGCGGAGGATAACGGATGATTTGGATGATCGTTGTCGCTGCATGTCTACTATCATACTAAAGCATGGTGCGTGCTGCATGGCCGCGGTACAATAGAGCCAACTATGAAGCGTCCTCGCCGACTGTTACTTCCTCTGTTGGCATGTATGGCCAGCATGATATTGATTGGTGCCATAGCAAATGCCGCCGAGCCAGTTCCACGTGGCTGCGAGGCATCTGAGCCATTCTGCCTGGCGCCGCGCATCGGTACGACACCGGGGACGATCGCTAAACTTAATATGCCAGGTATTGCGACGCCAGCTTGGCAAGTAGCGGCTGCACAGGCTGCGGCTGGGCCACGCGCAGTGACATATACTATCGCGACTCGCGGTACCGTTACTGCTGTCGATGAGTTTGCCGCCCAGGTAGCCGAGACCTTTGCTGACACTCGTGGGTGGTCGAGACTTGGGGTACGGTTTGATCGTGTCGAGAGTGGCGGTCAGTTTACTGTCTGGCTGAGCGAAGCCTCGCAGGTCCCGAGTTTTTCACAGGGTGGCTGCGACACACTCGTTAGCTGCACGGTCGGTAGTAACGTTATTATCAACCAAGATCGCTGGCTTGGTGGCAGTGATGCCTGGAATGGTGCGGGCGGTAGTTTGCGCGATTATCGCCACATGGTTCTAAACCACGAAACTGGGCATTGGCTCGGGCATAACCACTTGTTTTGCAGTGGCGACGGGCAACCGGCGCCCGTTATGCAGCAGCAAACCCTTGGCATGCAAGGGTGTCGACCGAACCCATGGCCGTTTGATTCAGAGCTGAACTCGTCGACACTCGGGATTAACGTATGATCGACGAATCGGCGCCTGACGAAGCGAAATTTGTTAACCGACGACATCGCAGTCCGGCTGCGGCTAAAGCAGCGGTAAAACAAAAAGTAACACCCACCAAACGGGCCTCCATTAAACCGCGGGCCAACAAGAAGCCTCAGTTCGTTCCGGTGGGTACGACGATTGATCTAACGCTCAATGAGACAGCGGCTCCGAAACGACCGTACGCTGTCGATCGGACGTGGTTCACCCGTCCTCGTATTATCAAGATAGCCCTCGTCGTGCTCGCCGTTGTCATGGTGCCCATTATTGTTGGTGAAGTTGTTGCCGCACAGTATACGCAGGCGATTCGAACGGCACAGCGCGAACTGGTGGTAGTAGCCAACGAAAGCAAGTTGGTACAAAAAAAACCGACTGTCTCGGCTGACCAAGTCCGTCAGCAAGCAAACAAGGTGGATGGGATTGCGACGCGGATGTGCCGGGGTGGCTTTATGGATAATATGGCGAGCCTGTACCCACGGGCCGCGAGGGCTCATCGTGACTGCGTCGCTGGCCGGAGTGGCTACGCGGCGCTCGCATCCGGGCTATATGGACTCGAGACCGAGACCAGGTACCTTGAGCGTCTTCAGGCCGTGTTGCAGCCGGCGGTAGCACTATCAAGTGGTAATGAAGCCGTTATCGAAGCACAGCTCAAAGCGTGGCAAGATAGCGCCGACAAAGTAAAGAAAGTATCGCCCCCAGAAAAAATGAAACCGGCTCACGAGCAGCTCGCGATCAAAGTAGCGGCGATCGTCGACGGCTGGTCACAATTAAAAACCGCCAATGACAGCCAAGACCTGGCCAAATATACAGAGGTGAAAGTGTCGCTTGAAGCGAACTACGCCGGCGTACGTGACGCGGCTCCGTTACTGCGTGAGCAAATCATCCGTCAACAGCAAGCGGTGACTGCGTCGTATTCCAAGCTGAAACAGCGTTGATATAAAAAGAACCCGCCACCGCGGGGCTCACTGACACTGTCAGCTTGAGCCCCGCGGCAAGCGGGTGGGTCAGAGCGACCTGAGGTTGTCGCCCGTAACGGTGTCACCTGAGATAGTTAAGCCGACGATACAGAGATCGACATCGCCAAAGCTGTTGACGCGGGCACCGTACGTGACTCGCTAGAAATCGACAGCACCCTGGTGCAGGACCATGGTCACGAAGTCGTCAGGAACGAAGAACATCCCTCTGACCTCTTGGCCGGTTGCCTCCTCGATCGCGAACTCGACTTCCTTGATCTCGTTGTCCGCGCCGTAGCGCAGCATCTTGTCGACGCGCGCCTGACGATTGAGCGTGAGCTCGTCAAACGTTGATTTGATCGGCATAGCATTTTCTCTCGGATAGTTGCTGCTGGTCAGTGCACGATGTCAAGGGCCAGGTACTGCGTCGAGTCATTTGGCAGGGTGAGAGACTGTACAGTCAGGCCGCCGTTGCCATTGGAACACAGCGACACCCAGCAATCAGTACTCATCGTGAGTTTGTCGAGGTCGCATGACGGGTAGTCGATGTACACGTATATCTCGACACCCAGGTACACCGACAGCATGACCAGGGTCCTGTTGGCCCCGCCCGCCTCAGTGAAGTCGTAGTTGGATCGTCTGCTTTTCATCGAACACCGCGCCTTGACGGTCAGCGCGATACCCGAGGGGATGTCCACTCCGTGCACTGTTCTTACGTCGGTCTTCATCAGGTCTCCTAATTGTCAAGTGCGTGTGTGCGGATCACACAATGCCTATTACTATTATAGCAAAATA
>DASVSL010000088.1:0-6248 GCA_036388095.1 Saccharimonadales bacterium (SeqCode)
ATTGCATTCATACGAGCTAACGTCCGCATCGATCAACAAGGTCAAGCGGCTGGTCACGACCAATGCCCTGGCCCTTAACACCGTGATTGATCTCGATACCTACGAGCTGGAGTGGACCGTTCCCTTCGTCTTCGAGACACGGGTCGGACAGATGCTCCACGGGTCGGTTCGCGGCGGCCAACAGGCCTACGTCGACCTTGCCCGCGGCACGCTGACCCTCAAGTAGTATTCGCCACTCGCAGGGAGTACTGATGGAATCCGGTTCATACACGCTCGCCAATCGCAACAATACACTGCGGGAAATACGGTCGCATCATGGCCCTCGTGGTGCTGATATAGCCCTTACCGGCAACCAGACGTTGCGCATGCACATCGTCGGTGTCGCGGGTAACGTCTACACGGGCTACGTCATCGACACAGACGGGCACATGACGAACCAGCTCATTACCCTGGACATGTCCCCGCGCCTCAATCGTGACCAAGTCACGCTTCACTCGCGCCTCAAGCGCAAATAGGCGCCGCACCTCATAGGAGGCCCCCATGGGTCTCCTATTTTCAAAAGTGGTTTATGAGAAGACTATTGACATTATTTACTATTTATGCTATTATGAAATTACAAGGTCGCATCAGGGCGACCCGCACCCGTGCCCATCTGGGCGCCTATCACTAGGAGAAACCGACATGGCCCTTCTGACCACCGCCATCGAGACCGCCACGGTCCGCGAGACCAAGGCCGAAGCACAGCGTCGCCAGCGCGCCATCGCGGCCGCGACCCGGCGTCGCCAGAGGGACGCCGAGCTCGAGGTCATCCGCATCAAGGGTGAGATCACCTACTTCACCAAGAGGTACACGGACTCGCTCAACGAGAAGCTCGCCTACCTGGACCCGGCCAAGCTCATTGAGGCCGATCCGTACGCCGAGGCCCTGATCAGCCAGTCCGATGTCGAGCTCCCGCAGATCGACAAGATGGTGGCAGACAAGATCCACTCGATCTTCGCCTACGGCATCCTGTTGGCGGGCGAGAGGCTGCCGGTCAACGTCTTCGCCGGTCAGCGGGCCCACTGGTTCCCCGCTGCTCTCAACGCAGCGTGGGAGTCCCAGAACCGCAAGGTCCCGAACGCCCCCATCAAGGCGCCCGAGAAGGAGGCCAAGCTGGTGATCCGCAAGCCCGTCGCGAACTTCGACACCACGCCGGTCGAGCGCGCCGTCGAGGACGCGCCCAAGGCGCCCGAAGTCGAGCTGGCCCCGGCCATCACGATGCCGAGGAAGGCCAGGTCGCAGAGGACGCGGAGCAAGAAGGGCTCGAAGAAGGCCAAGACCGAGCGGACGCTCGTCGACGCCTGATCACCTCTCCACCCAGGCGGGTGGGGTCCTAGGACCCCACCCGCCTCCTACTTTTTCCGACCATGTGGTCGGCTTTTTACTATCCTCAGACCATATTATTGACAAATAGTTACGCTTGTGCTATTATTTAGATAGCACCTTCAAACACACACATGCCAGTCAATCAAGAATTAAAACGCCCCAACGACCTCATCCGCGGACTCGAGAAAACACCGCAGTTTCTCGAGGGGCTCTCAACAGGTTCCCGCGAACGGGCGCTCGGTGCTGCCGCGCACTTTTTTGCACGACGGATGGAGCAGCAGCCAGCCCAGACGGCGGGAGAACGCCTGAATGCCCACGCCGTCAATCTCATCGCGACCCTGCCCGACTTTGCACGCGGCTCGTGGCAGCTCGAACAGTTGAATGATAAAAAAGCGGGCCGTAAACAGAAGCTACCCTTTATCCGCGATAAAATTCCGTTTAACCATGCGCTCCGCGATATGATCGACGAAGCACCCGGTCTGTCACAGTCGCAGGTGATAGATTTTTGCTCTCTCGCGAGCCAGGATATGCTCGACCACAATAGTCCGGCCGACCCGCCGATTGAATTCGTCGAGCAAAAAGTTCGTACGACTTTAGTTGGCATGCAGCACGAGATCGGTCTGGAGCAGATTTTATGGAACATCCCAGAGATTGAAGACGTCATTAAGGCGACACCCGAACAAGAGTTACAGGGTATCGATATGATTGCGGTTTACGACGGAGCGCACATCCCACTTGACGCCAAAGCGAGCCCTAGCCTTGCCGGGCGATCACTTGAAAACTACGAACAGTACGCGCACAAACATAGTGACGGCACATCGGCCGTATCTGACAATGGCTATCCGCTCTGGACCGGCATCACCCACGGCGAATTTCATGGTGGCTTCAGAATTGATCAAGACACGGTCGATCGTTGCACGCCTGCTGTTGCGGCGACTTTGCGACGGCTGACGGTCGGCGAACCTCCCGACGTACGCTACGCCTAGTATTTTTTGGTAAATATGATAAAGTACTTAAGCCCTGAAAGGTGGTGAGAGAAGTGCTGCGTACCTACACGCTGCAAAGCCCGGACGATTCATTGGCCGCGTTCAGACGACGCCTAGAGCGTGCCATAAGCAGCGATAACAAGTTCGAGCTGACCGTTCGCGAGCAACGAGACGAGCTTCGTGCTCGCCGTCGTCCGATGCAGCCGGAAAAGTTCCAGCTGAAGCTCCTATCGATCCGTTTTGGCCCTGATGGACATATCATTTGTGAGGTCATCGGACGAAATATGACAGGCCGGGTCGACTTCGCGTCTGACCCACTCACGCTCATGACAGTGAGCCACGACGACGGCAACGTCGCCTCCCCCTAGTCACTCCCGCACCCATGCGGTCACTGACTAGGGGTTTTCATTATTCAGCAATCTATTGACGTTCGAGACTATCCGTGTTCATATAGTATCGTTCAGCACCTCAACAATTCGCACCCCGGAGGGACATGATGGATGTAGGATTCATCGTTGACCTCCAGCCAGAGGCCAACGATACGGAATTCCTTGTCACGGCACCAGCAGGCGGCCTGAAGCACCAGCTTCGGCAACTGCGCGATGGTGACATCAGCTACATCGACCTGGATATTCGGTCTGGTTACACATTCGGCCGGTTTCGTATCCAGCCGGGCAAGAACATCGACCAGGAGTCGTCTAACCCTCGTCGCTACAACGTGAGCGACGGGTTCGGCGCTTTTCTGGACGAGAATGGTGACATTAGCAGCGGTCCGATCGCATTTAACGGACAGTTGTTCGATGAAGCCACGCACGAAGGTACCCTTACCGGGGTACTGACCCTCTGGAAACGGGAGAGTCCGGCAGACCCGGGCGATCTCATCACCTCTCAGGAAGGATCATCATGGTCGACTTGATGGATCAGTGGAACGACGCCCTCGTACGACTGGAGCACAAGCCGGAGAGCGGCGTCCAGGAGATGACAGTCGTCATCTTCCACCGTGGCCGTTGGCAGGTCGAGCAGATCACCGGACGGGCCACACAGGTCAACGACGCCATGGAGCGCAAGTACGGCGAGCGTTCGCTCGACCTGCTCCCATGGGCCCGTGGCTACCGCGGCCGCGACGGCGCCGTCATCGTCCACCCCAAGTCCAACAGCAAGGCCGAAGAGGAGCTGCTGAAGGCGATGGGGCTGCGGCCGGCGACGAACGCCGAGCTCAGGCACAAGCGCCGGCGCTGAACACCTGGCCTCGGTCGGATTCCCTCACGGGGATCCGGCCGGGGTCGTTTCATTTTTCAGGCTTTTTTATCAATTGGCGGTACGCCGGCCAGCTCGCGAATGACGTCGCCGTCGTTCCATGGCAGCCGTTTGCCAGCAACAATGCGGAAGCGTTCGTGGCCCATGCCGGTGACCAGGATCGTATCACTGCGACGGGCGATCTTGAGGGCTTTAGCGATAGCCTCGCGGCGGTCAGCAATCTCTTCGGTCTTGGCCTCACCCCTGCCCTGTTTAATGCCGTCCATGACCATGGCGCGGATCGCGGCCGGGTCTTCGTCGTAGCTTTCTTCGTCAGTTAGTAAAATCCGGTCGGCTAGTTTGGCGGCGAGTGCGCCCATGATAGGACGTTTGGCTTTATCGCGGCTACCGGTGGCACCAAACACGAGGATGACGCGCTGCTTTGTCGTGCCTTTGACGGCCTCAAGCAGCTGCTGCAGGGCGTCAGGCGTGTGGGCATAGTCGACGATGACATCGAACGGCTTGTCGATCTCAATGCGTTCGTAGCGGCCCGCGAGCTCTTCGAGGTTCGCCACGCCTTCGGCAATGGCCGGCAGGTCGACGTGCAGTAGGTAAGCAGCGCTGGCAGCGGCCGTTAGATTATAGACGTTGAACTTGCCGGGCAAGCTGGTCGCCAGATCGAGCCGTGTCTGGTGGTCGATGACAACACGGGCTTCACTGCCCTTTTTATATAGTTTGACGTGCGAAATCCGTGCATCGGCGTCGTCAGAGGTGCCGTAGGTAATGGCTTGCTCACGGGCCGGAAATTTAGCGTAAAAGTCATACCACTCATCGTCACGGTTCAAGACGATGAACTTCGGTCGTTTGGCAAATAGCCGCCCCTTAGCCGCCGCGTACGCTTCCATGGTGCCGTGGTAGTCCAGATGGTCCTGCGTCAAATTGGTCATGATGGCACATTCGATCGGGACACCGTCGAGCTTGTGCTGCATAAGGGCATGACTGGTGATCTCGAGAACGACGATATCGACCGCCGCCGCCTTGGCATCCCGGAAGAACTGCTGCATCCGACTTGTGCTGGCAACCGTCGCATTAAGCTCATTGAGCTGCCGGTTACCGGCGACTTCGATGACAGCGGTCGTAAACAGGGCCGTTTTGTGACCGGCGGCTTTGAGAATTTCGTTGAGGTAATTAGCGGTCGTCGTCTTGCCATTAGTGCCGGTAATCGCCACCACGCGCATACCACGCGCCGGGAAGCCGTAGCGGGCGCTCAGACCGACGATACGGCCACGCCGATAGACGTTCTCGATGCGACGGACCGCGCCGCCCGGCAGTCGTCGGCGTACCCCTTTTACCAGCCTGTCTTTCATCCATTCATGATACTACGAAGGAAAGCGTCCTGCGTTAGACTGGTTCAATGATTGTGTTAGGAATCGAATCGAGTTGTGATGAGACCGCGGCCGCCATCGTCGAAGATGGCACGCGGCTGCTGAGTACTGTCGTTGCCAGTCAAATTGATATCCATGCCGCATACGGTGGTGTCATCCCAGAGGTCGCCGCCCGTTCTCATCTGGAAGTAATGTTGCCAGTTATACAACAGTCTTTGGACGAGGCTGGCCTGACATGGGGCGAGATTGACGCTATTGCAGTAACGTACGCACCCGGTCTGGTTGGCAGCCTGTTGATTGGCACACTGGCCGCGCGCACCCTGGCACTCATCAAGCACAAGCCGCTCTACCCGGTTCACCATGTCGAAGGGCACGTCTATGCTAATTTTATCGACGCCCGCACCCAAGCAGCAGAATCACAAACCAGTAAGGGAGCTTCCGAACCGACGTCAGCCGACCGGACCGGCAACTCTTTGGCGCGGGACTTTGCCTTCCCGGCAAAGCGAGGCAAGACAAATAGTCAGTTAGCGCCGAGCGAGTCCCGCGCCAAAGACGTTGCCGGGCTAGTCGGATCAAGTAGCACTACTCCTACCTTCCCTCTCCTCGCCCTCATCGTCTCTGGTGGCCACAGCCAACTCGCCCTATTCAAAGGCCATGGTGATTTTCGTCTGCTTGGGCAGACCCAAGACGACGCCGTTGGTGAGGCATTCGACAAGGTCGCCAAAATCATCGGCCTGCCCTACCCTGGCGGTCCATCCATCACGCAGGCGGCACATCGCGGCAACCCTCACGCCTTCCCCTTTCCTAAGGCTCGCATGCAAAACAAATACGACTTCAGCTTCAGCGGCCTTAAGACGGCAGTCCTACGAACCGTCCAAACCGAAGTCGGTGTCGACTATACCTTCCCGTCCCACCGATTAGCCGAGCGCGTCAATCTGCAGTTACAGGCCGATATCGCCGCCAGCTTCCAGTACGTCGCCGTTGAAACACTGGTCGACAAGACCGTCCAGGCCGTTGCTGACCATTCCCCGGCCAGCGTCGTCATCGCCGGTGGCGTGGCTGCCAACAGTGAGCTACGCCGACAACTGCGCGAGCGTCTACCAATTTCCATCGACTACGCGCCAATCAACCTCTGCACCGACAACGCCGCCATGATCGCCAGCCTTGGGTATTTCTACGCTCAGGCCAACCGGCCGACCGACCCGCGTGCCCTCGAAGTCGCCCCCAGCCTCAGCATGACCAAGACCGCCTGGGCGCCCACTATATAAACCGGCTA
>DASVSL010000089.1:0-8361 GCA_036388095.1 Saccharimonadales bacterium (SeqCode)
GATACCTGAATGCTTGAACCCTTTGCGCCGACCATAGATCGGTGCGTAGAGAAACAGCATTACGATCAGTAATGGTGCGGCACCTAGCCAACGAGCCTGAGAGTAAGCCAACAGGCAGAGCGCACCGCCGATGAACAACACGTTCTTCTGGTCACGACTGGGCCGCGACCAACCTGAATCTAACTTGTTCGTGATGGTATGAGAGTGCGCCTGATCTTGCACAGTTTACCCCTTCCTTTGAAGGCGAGTTCGGTCTTGAAGTATCCCGACGCTTCGTTACTTTCGAGGACGAAGTGCCTTTGCGCCGAGGAGCAAGCCCATTGACAAAATGGGGTTCGAGCGCGTCATGAACATCGCCCTTTGCGCCAAACTGTCGCTGGTACGTTCTCTTGCATGAGCGAGGCGGCTGACGTCGTCAGGCCGCGGATTACCGAAGTGACTTGCGACAAGGCTCCCTGCGAGCGCACCTGCGCCCGCTGCTGCGACTTTACCTGCCATACCTCCACTAGCCGCGTCCCCATGGGTTCTGGACGAGATCGCAGTGTTGATCTGGCGCGCCTCCATCATGCCAGCGACCTTGCGCTTGAATCCGGAGCTGGAAAAGTACAGCCCAAAGATGATGAACGGGACGAGCGATGCGATAAACACCGCGGTCGCAATATATCCCGGCGTCAACGCCGAGCCGCTCACCATTCGTAGCGCAAAGCACATGATTAAGAACATGAGCAGTGGCGACACGAGAATAGTGATACCCAACCCGAAAAAGACAACGAAGAGTCCGTCTCCGAAGAAACCGAACCATCGTAACCCGACGGTCAAAGCAAGCACTAGCAACACGAACGGAAGCCACTCGTACATGATATTGACTTCGAGGTCGAGCAGTTTTCCACCCACCCATGCTGCGATACTGCTGAAGAAGCCGAAATCCTGTTCACTGGCATAATCAAAGGTCTTCTTGTCGATCGGCTTGCCATAGGCCCACTCTCCAAGATCCGAGTACAGTTTATTGAGCTCGGATGAGATCTTGGCGGCGACATACGGCAATGAACTACCGACAAGAAAAGTGATAGGAACGGGCTTGAACACATCGATGAGCGCTTCCCATTCGGCAAGCTTCATCACACGGAACAGCTGGATAGCCGACGCAACCGTGGCGCACACAAGGGCGATCGCAAATGCACCGTCGTACGGCTGGAGCATCGGATTCGAGTTATTCAGATTCACTACGTTGTCACTCAGACTACGCAGCGCGTTCAGGAGTGCTTCCTTGGCGTTGCCCTTGAATAAGCCTCCTAGCGCCTTAAAAAAATCTTTGACAAGATCATCGCCGCTTGGAATCCAGTAGGGCATAACGGTACGTTGCATGATCACCTCCTAAGTAGGTTGTCCTTGGGGCGTACGTGATGTACGCCCCAAGGAAAGTACGTCAGCTTCCGAACGAGTCACGTGCGGAGCGGAACATACCGAGAAAGACATCGTTGAAAGCGAACGCGATCACGGCGGCGACGATGCAGTACATCAGTCCTTCACCGACCTCACGCGCCTTGCGACTGTCGGCACCGGCGAGGCTGATGAGTAAGAAGGCGCCTCTTACGAAGGCGACGACCACCACAGCAGCCAAAGCGATACCGATGATCCACGAGACGATCGGTCCGAAGAAGTTGATCGACTCGAAGTCGGGTCCACGCAGAAAATCCTTCATGTCACTGCCTTTCTAGGGGATTTCCCTCGACGCATGTGCGCCGAGGGGCTAAAACACATCAGGACTTTACGTTGTGCTGGACGAACATCCGCCACAACGCCTCGATGACGTCTTCGAACACATCTCGGTTAATGGGCGAAATCTTGTCCCACTCGATGACCTTGGTGTTCTCGTCATCTTCGTCGTCGTCGCGTTCCTTGCCGACATCGTCAACCAGGTGCGGGTCGAACGTCGTCGAGAAGAAGTAGCCTTCTCCCGGAAGGGGTTCCAGCTTCTTCTTGGATCGCTCGAACAAACGATTCGACTTGACGCCATTCAGGATCGTCACACAGTTGCTCATGATCGGAGAGATCGCGTGAGATTTCAGGTTGTCGACGGTGTCCCGCCACATATCGAGCGACTTGCGAGTCGTCATAGTGGGGAACACCGCAGCGTGGCAATAATTCGCCATCCCAAGTGTCACGTTTTCCGTCGATGCGTTGCTGGCGTCGACGAAAATCATCGCTCCGGTCGTCAGGACAGTCTCCATGACGAGCTTGGCTGGGTCCATGCTCTCCGAAAACGGATCGGGCTTCGGAGTGTGAACATCAGCTTCCAGGAAGAAGATGCCGCTCTCTGTTGCCGTCATCGCCGCCAGAATCAGCTCGTTGTTCAACGAACCGTCAGAGTTTTGGAGTTGCCCGTTGACGATCTTGTTGTGAAACTCTCGGATGGTTGCGGTCGAGGCACGGTCGAGGCCGTGCTTGTGAGCGCCCTGTGCCGAGTCCTTACGACCCTCGATGATCACGATCGGAATCGCTTTCAACGTATTGCGGCCTGCCAGCGCAAGGCTGGCGGTCGTTGTTGTCTTCGAGCCGTCGCCGGCATCGTTCGCCACCAGCACCGCGAACGAACGCGGGTGCTTGTTACGAAGTGTAACAATTCGCTTGGGTCGGGACCTGCGTTCTTCGGCCAGCGCTACTGCCTCTTCCGAGAGCTCGGCTTTCTTGGCCTTGGACCGGCGAGAGATAGCAACGCCACAAATGGTAAAGCCGGCACCGAACAACAGACCGATAAGACCCTTAGCTCCGAACAACCACCACGCACAAGCCATCACGAGGATGGTAGCCAGGGCGATCATGATAAGCTTCTTGGTCCTAGGCGTCAGGCTCAAGCCGGGTGTAGTCGTACGTGCTTTCTTCGCAGGCTTATTGGGCGTTGTTGGCATTTCCTCAGGCTCGATGTCGAGCTGGGGAGGCTGCGCAGCGCCCGTGCCAGCGGTTGTGATGCTATTCGTATCGCTCACCGTTGCTCCTCTGTATAGAGTAGATCAAATTGTGAAAGAGCTCGCGTCCGCGAGCCGATGTTGGAACACACTAGCTCAAGCGGACGTACTTCCTCTATCGAAGAAGCCCGGATTTTCGTCCGGTCTTAACTCTTACTCATAACGGCCATTAACAGAATCAGAGCTAAGATCGGAGGGAAATCTCGTCTGTTTGTAGAACAACTACCGTGTTACTTTTACTTACCGTATCATTATTTTGAATATCTGTCACAATTGATTTTTAATAGTATCATTGTTTAGTAATTTTATGAGGTCAGTGTGCCAAATAAGCTTCCTATGAAATAAGTGATTCCCGCAGCGAAGAGTATGAGGCCGACTTGTCGAACCGCACCAAAGACAATCGATTTACCGCTACTGTAGGCAACGAAGCCACCAGCGAGCGCGCCGCCGATGACAGTGAGGGTGATTGCTATCCATACGATGGTCATGTCTGCACCAAAGAACCACGGCGCAAGTGGCGCCAGTGAACCAAGCGAAAATAACGCGAACGATGAAGCTGCGGCCGTCCAGGGCGAGCCGAGTTCGTCGGGGTTTAACCCGATCACCTGCGATGAATACACATCGAAGAAGCCGTCTTTGGCGGCTAACTGATCTGACGCAGTTCTGGCGGTAGATGGGCTAACGCCATCGGCTTGCAGGTGCTTGGCTAGGGTATCGACCAGCAGCGCTTTATCCCGTTTCATCATCTCTCGCAAATCAGACAATATCCCCTGGAACAGTTCAACCTGCGAACGCACCGAGATCCATTCGCCAGCCGCCATACTGATTGCGCCAGCAAGTAACCCAGCTAACCCGGCAAGTAGAACAGCTTCGCGGCTCCCCCCGGCAGCATAAACACCCAAGACGAGGCAGATGGTACTAACGAGACCGTCATTGAGCCCAAGAACAGCCGCCCGAGCCCCGCCTCGCTGCACCTGAGCGGCACGGCGGGCGAGAAGTCGGCTATCTTGGTCGCGAATGGCGGTAGATGGTTCGGACATATACGCTTAGTGTAACAAATCTGGGGATTGTGCTCTTTGTCAGTCACTATAAAACACCGATGCAACGTGGCACCGGTGTTTTATAGTGACAAAGTAATAGTTACCTTGCGACGAGCTCTAATTTGCCTGAGACGGAGCTGGTGAGATTTGCTCACCGTGGATCACGAGCCGGTTGAGACTTGTCCCAACTGGCGTACAGGTAATCAACGTTGAACGAAAGCCATCGCCGGTATTTTCGGCGACACCGACTTCGGTCGGGTGTACGGTAGTGCGGTCAGTCACTCGGTAGACGTAGGTAACGCCCTTGTAGTTTAGCTGGTACGTATCACCAACTTCCAACCGCTCGAGCAGGGCAAAGACGAATTTGTAATCACCCGCTGCAAAAACGCTGTTGCTGGAATGGCCAAAGAAAACGGCATTCCCGCGAGTACCTGGCAGCGCGGTGTCGCCGTAATGAACTACGCCGCGCTCTAAGCCCTTTTGCACCCTGGCTTCGTCGCGACTGGCGACATCGTACACCACGGGGGCGTCGACGTTAATCTTGCCGATCACAATGCGAGGGTCCTGACTCACCTGAACCGGTTGGGTGCCGGTTTGTGGTAGGGCAGCAGTGGTCGTTGACGTACCGGGTTGCAGCCACAATGTTGCGTAGGTGTAGATCACCTGCATGTTCATCAAGGCGATCACCGCAATGGCCGCGACCACACCCGCAAGGGGGCCGACCCAATTGGTAGGCCGTTTGTATGTCCGTGTGTGGGGTGTGGTCGTCGGTGTGCTCATAATTAGCGACTTAGTTGAGGGTTGATTTCGGTCAGGGCACCGGTGATCGTTTTGACTGGTACACCGCTAGCCTTGACGGCTTTCATCTGGGAATCGAAGCCGGTGATGGTCGTGTCGTATGGACCCGGGTTCGTAGCAACGCGGTGGTATACCAGCACCAGCCATGTCTTGTCGGCTTTTGCTTTCTTTACCCAGCCATCGACTTCTGCCGGTGTTGTGGTGTTAAGGACGTTCTGAACTTTCAGGCGGCTGACATCGAAGTTGTCTTTGCTATTGTAGCCGGTATCAACGGTTCGGTGAACAGTGTAGTAGTTCATGATACGAGCTTTGACATTGGCGTTGTACGCGCCGTACGGTGTCGCAAAGTAGTTGATCTTGTGCCCAGGGAAGTAGCTACGCATGTACGTTTGCGAATCACGGAGTTCGCTCTCGAGTTTGCTGGCGCTCAGCGTCGTCAGGTCTGGGTGGGTAATACTATGCGAGCCCATTTCGTGTCCGGCATTGACGAACTTGTTCATCGTCGTTTTGCTGTTAGGCACACTTGGGTTTTGCATAAACGTCGTTGCGTAGAACTGGTTACTCTTGACGCCGTACTTCTGCATGATTGGCAGGGCAGTGCTGGCATTGATTTCCCAGCTATCGTCGAATGTCAGTGTGACGAGGCCCTGGTTAAAACCGACGACTTTGTATGGTTCAATCGCGTAATCATCAACCTGCAGTGTTCCGGCTCGTGAAATCATGTGGAAGATCGTCAGGCTGACGGCTCCGGCTGGAACCTGGAAGCTCGCGTTGTACTGAGTCCAGTCGGCTGCGGCAGGGGCAGTCGGCATTTCCATGTACTGCGTGACTCCGTCGGCGTTCGATACGGCAGCGATAACGCGGCTGTCGACGCTGGCTTTGTAGTAGTCGACGAATTTGTATTCAGCACCTGGCGTCAGGGCAATCGGGTTAAAGTACCACTTTGCGTCGCCGTCGGTGTACTGGCTGATGGCAACCTTGGCACTACGAGTACCGCTACGGCCGTTTGCTTCGTAGGTGAACTTAGCGTCGTTAGCACCCCAGCTGCTCGTCGCCCAACCGGTTGGCAGGCCGCCGTTTGAGCTTTCAAACGAAGCGTTGGCGATGGCTGTATTAGGTTGCGGAGTCACGTCTTGGGCGTAGAGACCGAAGTTGTCGACCCAGAGCTGACCATTTTTCTCAAGAAAGTTGAAGACGGTAAGCTGCGTTGCGTTCGCCGGAGCGACGATCTGCTGCGTCTGTTGTTTCCAGGTCGAGCTGACAGGGTTGGTCGCGATCCACTGGTAGAAGTACGTACCGTCAGTCAGTGTAAAGCGGGCCATTGTCTGGTGTTCGGCGGTCGAACGGTACCAGTTGGTGTACCGATAGGTTTCGCCACCTTTGATCGTAACGGCGTTAAAGTACCACTTGGCGTCACCGCTTGCGTAGCTGTTAACTTGCGTGCTCAGGCTGCGTGAACCCTCTTGGCCTGGTGTCGCAACCGTAAAGGCAGCAGTGTTGGTGCCCCATTTATTGCTGCTCCAGCCGTTAACGATCGAACCATTGACGGTTTCGGCACTAGGGTTAGGAATCAGGTTGTTATCGGTGTTTGGTGGTGTAACAGCGTCTTCGTACAAGCTGTAGTTATCAACGCTCAGCGTGCCGTTTTGGCGTAGGTTGTGAAAAACCGTTACGCTAGCCACGTCACTTGGCGTCGTCAGGCTATAGCTTGTCGAGCGCCAGGTTGAGCTGGTAGGGTTATCACCCAGCCAGACATAGCTGACAGCACCAGCCGTATTGGTGTACCGTGCGATCGTTTCAGTGTCGACGGTCGCTTTGTAGTAGTTACTAAACGTATAGCTCTTTGATGGCTGAACTTTGACATCGCCAAAGTACCACTTCGCGTCGCCGTCTTGGTAATTGCTGACATTGACGGTTGCGCCTTGCGTGCCGTCCTGACCAGCGACATCGAGCGTATGGGTTGCAGTGTTTGTGCCCCACGCGCTGGTGTACCAGTTATCTGGCGTTGTGCTACCGACCGCAAGCGACGGGTTAGCGATCAGGTTGGTTTGATCGGCTGCTAAGGTAGGGAGAATCGGCATAATAGCCGTTACTGCTTGCGCCAAGACGAAGATGATCGTCACGGCAAGTAATCGTGGTGAGAGGTGACTGAGTTTAGCTAGAGTGAAATGTTTCATAATATATCCATTGTATCATAGTTTAGTATAGTTGTCAATACATTATGCCATCGTAGGCTTATAACGTCGACCTTCCGTGCCCCAAATACCGTGTTTCAATTTGTGACGGCGAAGAATAAATACTTCGAACACCGCTTTGAAAAAGAGGTACATATTGAGCCAACGCATGGCGTAGATGTTCGGGAAGGCGCTCAGGATGTCCCAGCGTTTGCTCGCACTGGCTGCGGCCACCACCATGCTAAAGGTAAAGAT
Organism: Saccharimonadales bacterium (SeqCode); assembly: GCA_036388095.1. GTDB lineage: Bacteria > Patescibacteriota > Saccharimonadia > Saccharimonadales > Saccharimonadaceae > DASVSL01. The sequence continues at coordinate 7,234 of DASVSL010000089.1, forward strand.
CACATCGGCGACGAACATCACGGCCAGTGCGACCCAGTTTCCTGTGGCAAAAATGATTGCCGGGACAAAGATAAAGAAGTTGACGGCGTAGAAGAACGAGACGGCCAGCTGGTAGGCGATGTAGGCATCGATTTTACCAAGACGCATTCCTAAATTGTGGCGCTGCATGACCTGCATGAAGCCACGGTTCCAGCGCTCGACCTGCTTTACATAGTCGCCGAGGTCCTTCGGATCTTGGGTCAACGCAGTAATACCAGGTACGAACTGAATCTTGCCAAGTTTTTGGCGGTGGATCTGAACGGTGACATCGAAGTCCTCGGTCATACTACCGGCGTTAAAGTCGACTTTTTCAAAAACGTCTGATCGGAAACAGCTAGTGGCACCAGGAATGATCGGAATGACACCGAACAGTGTCTGGAAACGACGCATCATTTCCATGCCGATGGTGTACTCGTACACCCGGCACTGAGAGATGATTCCGCCTGGCTGGCTCTTGATGTAGCCAGTGACAGCTGCGTGGCTCGGGTCGAGTTCGCGCTTCAGCACGTCGAAGTAATCGGCGCTAAAGCTACCGTCAGCATCGGCGATGTGCACCCATTCATAGCGCTTCGTCAGGTTAAAGTGAGCGGTACCGCGCATCAGAGCGAGGCCCTTGCCGCTGCGGCCGACTTTTTTGACGTTTTTACGGGGGAGTAAGCCGCGGGCCAGTTTGCTGGTGGCATCGGTCGAATTGTCGTCAACGACATAGATGTGTTCGCGTGGCTGGCCTGAACGGATAGCGGAGCGAATCGTGTTTTCGATCACAAGTTCTTCATTGTGCGCAGCGATCAGTAGAGCAACTTTTTCACGGGGTTGGGCTGCTTCTACGTTTGCATCAGCGTCTTCAACCATGACTTGTTCAATGAATTCGTCGAGTTCGGCTTCGAGCTTGGTGTGCGTTTCGTGCTCGCTACCATATTCTTCAACGAGCTGAAGTTTCAGCAGCTCGTATGGGTCTGCGTTGTCCGGTGCCATTTGCACAAGGACAGGTGCGTGATCGTCCGTAATGCGTGGCTGGACCGTCAGGGCACGGTCTTGTGTCGGCGTAAAGTGCCGTTCTGTGGCCAACGAAGTATGTGTACCATGATC
>DASVSL010000090.1:0-4050 GCA_036388095.1 Saccharimonadales bacterium (SeqCode)
TCAGCGCTGTTGCACCAATCGCACGGTCAGTAGCGGATGTATCTATGTCCACTGCTGCTTCAGTTTCAAGTATGAGCGCATCGATTGCCTCACCCAGTTCGGCATAATGCACCAAAATACGTTCGGCTCGATCGGACGCAGATACACGGTGATGGCGGGCAGCGATGCCGATATCGGATGCATGCGTCAGTACATCGCGTGTCAGTTGGTCAACCAAGGCTTGTCGATCAATCGAACCCCTGAGCACTTCGCCGCCGCTTCGTTGAATGTCGATGATATCCGTATGGGTTACTTGCTGATCGGTCATAGTTTCCTCCGGTTAAAAAAATACTTCCGGGATGAGCGGAAGTATTTCAGTGACACATGCATGCATTGTTGGGGCGCTTGCAAATGTCGTTTCATTTCACCTCACTATAGTGAGGCAGGTAAGCTTTGTAAACGCTTAAACTTTTTTGACCTGCAGTGCATCAAGTTCGACCGGCGTATCACGACCGAACATACTGACCATGACGCGGATCTTACCTTTGGTCAGGTCGATCTCGCTGATCGCACCGTCGAAGCCTTTGAATGGTCCATCGGTAATGTTTACCACTTCGCCAACCGTGAAGTTAATCGAGTGCTTAGGATCTTCAACGCCCATGCGTTTCTTGATCTTGCTGATTTCGGCGTCTGACATCGGAGTTGGATCGGTGCCACTGCCGACAAACCCAGTCACGCCAGGCGTATTCCGGATGATGTACCAGGCGTCTTCGGTCAGTTTCATCTCGACGAGGACGTAGCCTTGAAAGATTTTCTTTTCGACGATCTTACGTTTGCCGTTTTTAATCTCGATTTGTTTTTCTTTTGGCACAAGCACATCGAAAATCTTGTCGGCCATGTCGACGCTGTCAACGCGCTGTTTAATGCTTTCGCTGACTTTTTCTTCGTACCCCGAATACGTGTGCACGGCGTACCATGCCCGGGTGCTGTCATACCGTTTGTTAGTCACTATAGAAGTACCTCCTGGAACAGATAATTAAATACGTAATCAAGCCCGAGAATCACGACCGCAAAAAACGCCGAGAACAAAATGACGGCAAGCGTCAGGCTCCACGTTGCACGGCGGCCTGGCCAACGGACCTGCCGAAGTTCTTTCCATGCGCCCTTGAAGTACCCGCCGAAGGCACGCAGCGGCTTTGTCCAGCCTTGGGGCTTCTTTACTGGCTTGTCACTAGTTTCGGCTGTCGTAGCCTTGTCTCGCTGTCTGCCTAACGCCACCGTTTTGCTCCTTTATATCAAAAAACAGTCTACAATTTGTAGACCGATTAGTGTCAAGTATGAGCCTGGGTGCTACGGTTGTCAATCAGACTTTCCAGATGTGGCACGCGGGAGCGTAAAGCTGAAGGTCGAGCCATGGTTCAATCGGCTCTTTAATTCGATACGCGTCCCAAGCATCCGGGCTAATTTTGCGACGACGTATAGACCCAGCCCCGTTCCATTACTTGCCCGCGTACGATAATCTTCTGACCGATAGAATTTTTCAAAAACTCGCTTCTGGTCGGTCTTACTAATGCCGATACCAGTATCCTTTACGGCGAAGACAACCGTGTCAGCCTCGTGGTGAGCCGACAGCGTCACACCACCCTTTTCGCTGTATTTAATGGCATTTGTGACGAAATTTTGCAGCATTTCCTGTAAATACAATTGGCTCGTGACAACCGCCCCAACCCGCGGTTCAATATCAAGGTCGAACGTCAAACCTTTTTTGACGGCAACCGGATGCATGTCGGCGTAGATCGCCTCGCAGAACTCGCGTACATTGACTGATTCCGTATGGTTATCAACACCCCGTTGCGCCCGTGAGAGCGTGCCGAGATCATTGATCAAGTCCGCTAACATCAGGATTTGTTCGTGAGCATCATGTAGCGATGGCAACAGCTTTGCGGGGTTTGCACCTTGCTCCAAGAAGTACTGCAGATTAGAAATCGTCCCTTCGGCAACGGTCACCGGGGTCCGTAGCTCGTGACTGACCACAGATATAAACTCGTCGCGCTCCTCCTCGAGGCTTTTTTGTTTCGTGATATCGCGCAGTACGCAGACATAGCCGGCGTCATCGGCTGGACGATTGGTCGAAAAGGCATGACGGATGCGGTTCACGCTAATATGCAGGCGCAGCTCGTCACCATCGCCGACACGAAGGCTCAGATCGTCTCGTTCGAAATGACTCTCGGCTTGCAACAGCTTGTAGAGCGAGACGGGGTCACCGCTCCGGTCGTGCAACAGCAAAATATCGTCAATCAGGCTGCCGCTGAGGCTACGGTTCGTATCAAGTAGCTCAAGCATGCTGGCGTTGTAGACACGAACTTTACCGCCACTACTAATCGTAAAAATTGCCTGCGGCATCCCGTTGATAATCGTGAGCAACGACTCGCGCTGGGCATCGAGCACCGTTCGCTGTCCGTCATTTTGGCGAGACGGTGTGACCGTGCGCCCAATAATAAGTCGTACGATCAAAAGTGCAATCGACGCTCCGACGAAACATAACACGAGGGCAGCGCCCGCAAAGAACAGGTAGCCCGACGGAATCAGAAGCACCATGACGACAAGTAAAATCGCCGTCATCGAAAACGTCAGTTGTACCGCCCGGTCCACTGTCCGGTCGCGTTTACCAGTCCCACCCGAATGCGCGTTCATTTGCTCACATAGTAGCAGACTGGGCTGTAGGTGCGCAGCATTTTCCGTCGCTGACGGTACTCGGGCACCGCCGCTTCAACCAATCGCCAGAAGTCTTCGCTATGATTCATCTCAACCGTATGAGCGAGTTCATGTAGCAAGACGTAGTCGATCAGTTCATGCGGCAAATTCATCAGACCGATATTGAGCGAAATTGTCCCACTGGTCGAGCAGCTCCCCCACCTCCCGCGTGGGTGAGCAAAGCGTATTTTCGTGTAATCATAGCCGTGCAGGTCGGCCAAATAGCGTAACCGGCGAGGTAAATAGGCTTTTGACTCACGCCGAAGGGCCAACACGACCGATTCGCGCATAAAATCTTGTGCATCATCACTGGTCGCGCTCATTGATGAAGGCAGGCCGACGTTGATGCGTCCCGAGCCGATTCGCCGAGATGGTCGGCTCAGGGTCGTGCGGTGAATCACCAACTTGTGCGAGTGTCCGATCGCCATGCCGTCTTCGAGGATCGTTCGTTTAGTAGATTGCTGCTCAACGTGTCCGCGCAGGACCTCGCGTGACGACTCGATAAGGTCAGTAACGTGATGGAGGGCTGCTCGTAGTGGCAACGTCGCACTGAGTGTGCCATCTTCACGCACCCGCACGCTGACATTCTTCGCTTGTCGCAGCCGACGACAGGCGACCGTACCAAATTCGCGGTCTACGACTGTCAACGCGGCCATATCAGTTGATAGGAACGTTACGCCGGCGAGGACGAGCAGGCTCATCTTTTGAATGATGGACGACGATCTGCTGGGTTTTTGGGACAGTACTAGCGGGCGTCGGCGCCGGTTCGCCGGCCGGAGCAACCAGATGCTTCAGGACGATCCTGGCCTGCGTAGCGTAGGTGTGTTTACCGCTGACAACAATGAACGGTTCGCCGCGTGCCGGGACAGAAAACTGTTCTTTGGCCCGGCTGAACGCGTCTTGGTCCATTGGAGCGTTCAGCTCATCACCCTCGCGCTTGCTCGAGCGCCGTCGTGACCGAGTCATGCTCGTTGGCTCGTCGGTCTGTACCCACACGACCAATCGGCCATAACCGGGCTTGGCGGCCATCTGTTCGATTGCCTGCCGGTTTGCGCGGGTATCGACCCCACCATCAACGATAATCGTCTTACCGGTCTTAATCAGTTGCGCAATTTCCTGCTGCGCCAAGGCATGGACGAGCTCATCTTCGGCGGTGTCGTAGCGAGACTCCGGAGCAACGGTGTGCCGTATCCAATCGGCACTGACAAGGGGTGCGCCAAACATATCAGCGAACCGGCGGGCAAAAAAACTTTTACCCGCACCCGGTAAGCCGATGACCATGACGATCAGCGGCCGTGACAACCTCAGCGATTTCAT
>DASVSL010000091.1:0-5124 GCA_036388095.1 Saccharimonadales bacterium (SeqCode)
ACTGGAACCTGCCCTGATTGCCGGGGCCGGGTATGCCGTACTCGTCATAGGTGTTGACCGCGGTCCGGTTTCCCCGGCAATCGGCAAGGCCGATGATCGATCCCTGATGATCGGTGTGCAGGAAGCGGGTGCCCTGGCAACTGAGTTGGCCGCCCTCGTCCTGAAATACAGGCTCGTCCTGCCCTGCAAACATGTAGCGCCGCAGCATCGTGCCCGAACCGTCATATTCAGCTGCGAGTTGGTCGCCGTCGTACAGGAACTGCGTCGTCCCGAACGCGCCACCCGAGGTCTGCCACAGCCGCCCCAGCGGGTCGTAGGCGAGCGAGGCGGTTCTGGCGCCGCTTACCTGCACCAGCCGGTTCTCCGCGTCGTAGACGAAGTTGGTCGAGCCATCAGAGGTCAGGTTCCCGTTCGCGTCGTAGCCGAACGAGGCAGGGCCACCGGTCGTGTACTGGTTCAGCCCGTTGACCGCATAGGCACGACTGAGGTTCACATAGCCCTTGAACCCGTAATCGTCGTTGCTCCTGGAGCGGCTCACCATCTGGCCTGCCGGGTTGTAGGTGAAGGCCGACGTCGTGTTGCCGACGTTGCTGGCGAAGCGCTGATCCTGGTTGATCAGCCGCGAGATGCCGTCATAGTTGTAGCCGGTGTAGCTGCTGCCGCGATCGACGTCGCTGCGCTGCCCCGCCGCAGTGTAGGTGATCGCCAGAAACGGCGTAGCCGTGCTCTGGCCTGCCAGAGTCCACGATGCGTTCTTCAGCCGATCCAACCCGTCATAACCCATGTCGAAATGCACGCCATCGGGGTGCAGCACCTGGGTGCGGTTGCCATTCGCGTCATACTGGTAGGACAAGGTCCGCGTATAGCCGCCCATCGCGGTCGTGCTGGTCAGAACCCGTCCCAAGCCATCATAGGCGTTGGTCACGCCTTCCCCGGTGGCACTGTCGAAGCGCGCATAGGCCTGCAGGCCGCGCAGGTCGTAGCCGTAGAAGACGTCGCGGGTCGCAGCCGCAGGTGGGCAGGCGCCCACCTGGGTCGACGCGCAGCCATCGGGCACGACCTTGGACGTCATCCGGTTCAGGGCATCGTAGGCAAACGCCAGCACCCGTCCATCGCGCTTGCGCAACTCCGTCCGGTTGCCGTTCGCGTCATAGCCGTATGCCTCGTAATCGGTGGTGCTCGCGGCACCCGCCGCCGCCAGCGCAGCGGCCTGATCGGCCGGGCTGTAGCTCGTCACTCGCGCCGCCACGGGAAAGTGCCACTCCTTCAGGCGATCAAAGCCGTCATAGACCATCTTCGCTCGGCCGCCGTTCGCGTCGATCACGAACTCCCGCTTGCCGTTCAGGGTGTAGCTGTAGGTCGCATAGGCCTGCTCCAGCGGCGTCCCCACCGCGCGACGCACCTGGATGAGCTGGCCAGCCGCGTCATACTCGTTCTTGGTAATACGGTCGGAACCCTTCGGGCCATTGAGTTGCGGCTTGCACGCATCGGTCTGACCATCCCACTGCGCTGGATCCATCCGGACCGCCGCGCACTCCAGCCGACCAGCTGTATCATAACTAAAGTGACTTACCCTTTGAGCGGTTGATGCTCCATCATAAACCCGCTCGGCCACTCTCAGCCCAGTCGAATTCGAATATTCGGTGTCTATACGTTGGTTAACAGTCATGGAGTTGAGATCGTTTAGCGAGGTTCCTGAAGTGGTACCGCTCAGCTTCGACTCTACTTGACCGTCAACACCGTAGATTGTTTTTACCGCCGGACGAATGAACGGTGCAGCCCCGTCAGCGTCGGAACTGATCGATCCGATTTCATTACGATCTGAATCGTAAAATCTGTATATCCGATCGTCGATGTCAGATCTGGGGCCGTTCTCAACTACGAGATTGCCATAGTCGTCATATTCGAAGGTTTTCTTGGAAAGAACATATCCGTCGCCTTCCATGACCGTGATCGCGCTCACGAGCAAGTTACTACCTGCATAGTCGGTTTTGGTTATGATTTCCGCTTTGGTTCCCACACAGCTGTCAAGAGTTCTATCTATGCAGTAGGATACGGTCGTAGGCCGCCATACTGATGGCTGAGCCGCCAGGCTGCCATTCGCCATCTTAATGTAAGGTGTCATCTGCTGATAACTATATCGAGCTTTAGCTGCCACTCCTCCCACAGCCGCTTTCGTTTCTGACTTGATGCCGCCATGGTCATAATATTCGTAAAGAGTCTGCAAGCCGGTCTCTGCGCCATAGGACGCAGAGAAAAACGCGACCGGCTTATTACATGTCGTGATATTGGAGCAAGTCTCTGGGTATTCGGCTTTCATGATCATCTTCTGATTGCTGCCTCCTGAGACTGCTCTTGGCAAGAACGAAGACTTTTTAATATTGGATCGAGCGTCGTACTCATATTCGATATAGTCATCACTGGCGACGCCGCCCAAGACAGGATCTTTGGAAGTCGTGCTGTATGATGCACCGGGCAGGACTAGCTTCGTTATATCTCCAGTACTATTATAGTCGACAGTCGAGGTCGTTGCTCCTACTTCATTCACTGATTGCACTACTCGGGCCTCTTCTGGCCACCAAACCAGCTTTTTTGCCCCGGCGTTACCGTACACCGTATACCACAACCCTCGATAGTCGAAAGGCTGACCATCACTGACATAGTTAGTGGAATAGCTCTTGCTGATATTTCCTCTTTTGAATGAGTAAACCCGGTTTTGGTATTTCGACGGATAGGGAGAACCCGAGTTCACATTGTCATATCGATTAGCTTGATATTCGGAAACGACTCCCCTTGGAGACTTAACTTTGAAGTAAGCCGTTGACGCGTCTGAATTACCTGTCACGATAAAAGTATTTCCGCGGGTGTCTTTTAATTCTGAAAATAGAGGGTACTTTGTTAACGTGCGGCAGGTATCGTTGGTTGGATCGCAATAGTCTCTTCCAATATTGATAAACTGGTAAGCATCGACTGAATATGGGTTATTCCAGTAAGTCTTCAACAGCCACCCGAGACTGGACTTGACAGCAGTCCTGTTTTTATTAGCGTCGTAATAATACGACAGAACCTCGCCGTCTGGCTTTACGACCTCTGTTACCTGACCAGAATCCGACTGCACGCCGACGCCGTTAGCTAGCGACTTACTATAGACTACCCTAGTTCCGTCCCGCGACGTATAGGTGCATGATATATTAATGCATGAAAAAGATCCCTTGCCTCCTCTATACGGCTGATATACGCCATTTGTTAACTTGAATCTGTTGGACATATTTCCATAGCTTACCAGCATATGCTCTTCGGCTACTGTCTCGACAAATGCTGGGCTTGATCTGTAATTTAGCGCGCCAGTAAACTCGTCGCGGGCATAGTTTGGGTTGCCGGCTGCCGAAAGGCTGACCTCTCGTGTGACAGACATGCCACTGGTAGCGGTGCCAATACCCATACTTGATATGTTCAATAACACCGTGCCGCCCATCAACTCTACGCCGCTATCATCCACTACCATTGCAAGAGGCGGTGGCGGCACACCCTGCGACCAAGCAGGTGACGATATTGCCACAACCCCATACTTGATCGCGAACCGCAGATTAGCCATTAAGCTGCCTCAATATATGTGAAATCTGCTCTATCTAGCGATAGGTTCGATATAGATCGAGCGAAACGCCGGTCCTGTACGGTTCATATGCTTAAGTGTACCGCCGTCAGAAATGCTGCAACCAGTGATGGGAATGATCGTGAAGCCATTGAGCGACACCTTCATGACGGCGACCCAGTAACCCCGTCGGCCACCGTATCGCATCCGTTAACGGCCTTGCGATTATTCTATCGTGCCTAAGTGCGTTCGTCGTCGCAATGCTCATCGTGCTCGCAGTCAATCGGCCCATCGTGCTATATCTGTAGGTCACCGTCTCAGCCGCGGCCGCGGACGCGGACGCTGGCAGCGTCGCTAGCACATCAACGAGGGTAACCCGCGCCATTTGCTGATCCGCGGGCGCCGCCGTGCAGGTTGCAACCCTGGTCCGTCTCATCCTGCTATTTCTCCCGTGAAAATGAAACATCGGCCTTCCCACTCTTGGTAGAAGAGGCCAGCCAGCATGCTCGCTGTCAAGCCGCGACTGCGCCAAACGCCGCGTTTTTCAATATGATTGCTGAGCCTTGACCTCCTCCCTGTTTTTTATCGAGTTTGAGCGAGAGTTTTCCGCCCCTGTAGAGCCTTTGGGCAAGGAGCTGGGACATGAAGAAGACGAGGCACACCGACGAGCAGATCGCGCTCGCGTTGAAGCACGCGGAGACGGGTACGGCGGTGGCTGAGGTGATCCGCCGGATCGGGATCTTGGAGCAGACGTTCTACCGTTGGAAGAAGGTTTATAGCGGGTTGGGCGTCGGCGAGCTGCGGCGCCTGAAGCTGCTCGAGGAGGAGAACCGCAAGTTCAAGCAGCTGGTCACGCACCTGAGCCTGAACAAGCACATCCTGCAGGGATGCTCTCGAAAGAATGCCCTGATGCCTGGACGACGGCGCGAGCTCGTCGCGCACGTTCAGGCGTCTCACGGTGTCAGCGAGCGGCGCAGTTGCCTGGCGCTGGGCGTCGACCGGTCGTCGGTGCGCTACGTATCGCATCGGCCGGATCAGGCGCCGCTGATGCTGCGCATCCGTGATCTGGCGGCGACGCGGACGCGGTACGGGTACTTCAGGATCTACATCCTGCTGCGCAGGGATGGCTGGCTGGTGAACCACAAACGCGTCTTTCGGCTCTACCGGGATGATGGACTGAGCCTTCGGCTCAAGAAGCCCAGACGCAACGTCAGCGCCGCCAACCGCGACCGGCAGTCAGCGGCCGCGGCGGCAAACGAGATGTGGTCGATGGACTTCGTCTCGGACGCGCTGTTCGACGGCCGGCGGTTGCGGGCGCTGACGGTGGTTGATGCGTTCACCCGCGAGGCGCTGGCGATCGACGTCGACCAGGGCATCAAGGACGAACAGGTGATTGAAGCGATGACGCGCATCACGCTGTCACGCGGAGCACCCAAAAGCATCCGGGTGGACAATGGGCCAGAGTTCATCTCGAAGGCACTCGACCGCTGGGCATACGAGAACGGCGTCACGCTGGACTTCAGCCGCCCGGG
>DASVSL010000092.1:0-7822 GCA_036388095.1 Saccharimonadales bacterium (SeqCode)
GCTCACTAGCGTTCTGCTGAGCCGAGCTGGCAGCGTTGTCGCGGTTGAATTTGACCGCGAGCTGGCTCGTAAATTGCCGGCGCAATTTCCAGGCACCCGGCTGACGGTACATCAGGCTGATATCCTGTCGTTTGACCTGCGCCAGCTGCCGCCCGACTACGTGGTCGTCGCGAACGTTCCATATTACATCACTGCCAAGATCATCCAGACACTGACAACCGCCAGTACTACCCCAGCCCGGATTGTCCTGCTGGTGCAGCGCGAGGTTGCCGTGCGGTTGGCAGCCCGCCCAGGTGATATGAGTATCCTGGCCGTAGCGTCGCAGCTAGGTTATGAGGTTAGTCTAGGCCCGGTTATCGGAGCTGAATGGTTTACACCGCCGCCCAAAGTCGACTCTCAGGTTGTTGTCTTTCACCGTCGGGCCCAGCCCTTGATCGAGCCCGATGATCACAAAGCCTTTTTTCGCCTCGTTAAAGCCGGTTTTTCGGCCAAACGTAAAAAGCTACGTGGCGCGCTGGCGGGTGGCCTCGGTATCGACAAATCCGCCGTCGAAGCGTTGCTGGCCAGCGTCGGTGTATCGCCGGATCTGCGAGCAGAAGATATGACGATTGAACAGTGGTATGATTTGACAAAACAATATACTTATGATAATGTAGAGAGACATAGCAATGATGTCAAAACAGCCTGAAGCGAGCGATGAACAGACGGTCCATATAGCCATGTCGACCATGGCAGATGGTTCTATGTCGGTCGGCGTCACTGCTCGAACACGCGACGCCAACCGCCAAGCATTCTTAGAACGTCTCGGCATGAATCCCGGCCGCACCGTGCTTGTTGCCCTGCGCTACGAGGGTGACGATTACTGTCGGTACCACACGATCGGCGAGACGATGGCTGGCGATGGTATCGTGACGCCACCGTCAATGGTCAGCGACGCGCTGTTTACCACCACTCCTGATCTGGCGCTGTTTTTACCGATTGCCGACTGTATCGGGGCCGTGCTCTATGACCCGGTGCGTCATGTGCTTGGTCTATCTCACCTTGGCCGACACAACTTGATCGGGCAGGGCGGGGCGAAAAGTGTGCGCTATATGGTCGAGCAATTCGGGAGCGATCCGGCTGCTATCGTCGTGTTTATGAGCGCGGCAGCAGGCCGGGCTCAGTATCCGCTGCACGATTTTGACGGACGTAGCTTACACGACGTCGCGGCCGAACAACTGTTTTCAGCCGGGGTCAGCGCGCGGCATCTTACGGTTGATCCGGCCGACACGACAAGCGAGGCAACTCTTTTTTCGCACAGTGCTTTTTTGAAAGGCCAACGTATGCTCGATGGCCGTCAAGCTATCGTCGCCACAATGCGCTAAACGCCGCGCTTCAATCTGTTACACTAAGGTGATATGGCCAAAAACCTCTATATTACTACCGCTATTCCGTACGTCAACGCTCGACCGCACATTGGCAATGCACTCGATTATTTGCTAGCGGACATTTGGGCGCGCTACCATCGTCAGCACGGCCAGACCGTCCGCTTTCAGGTTGGGACCGATGAACACGGCAACAAAATTGCGACGAGGGCCAAAGCCGCCAACCAAGAGCCACAGGCCTACGTCGACAGTATGTACGGCAATTTCAAAAGCGTCATGGGGGCTGTCGGCGCCGACTACACTGATTTCGTACGCACGACCGACCTGCACCACAAAGCCGCCGTTCAGTACATCTGGCAGCAGTTACAGCCACATATTTACAAGGGCAAATACGAGGGCTGGTACTGTGTCGGCCACGAAGCGTTCTTCACTGATAAAGAAGCTGCCGACACAAATGGCATTTGCCCCGATCACCAGGCGCCGTATGAACGTCTGAGTGAAGAGAACTACTACTTCAAGTTAAGTAGCTTCGCCGAACCGATCCGCGACGCCATTTTGAGCCGTAAGTTCGACATTTTGCCAGCTTTTCGCAAAAAAGAGGTGCTTAATCTACTTGAATCGGGTTTGCAAGATGTCAGTATTTCGCGACCAAAAAAGTCCCTCAGCTGGGGCGTACCGGTACCGGACGACCCTGATCATGTGATGTACGTTTGGATCGACGCACTCAGCAACTACTTGACCGTATTGGGTTACCCCGAGGACGAAACCTGGCGTGACTATTGGCCAGCGGACGTGCAGGTCGTTGGCAAAGACATCGTCCGCTTTCACGCCGCGATTTGGCCGGCCATGTTGTTGGCACTTGATATTCCGCTGCCAAAGAAATTATTAGTCCATGGATTTGTGAATATCGCCGGCAGCAAGATCAGCAAGACCGTCGGCAATGTGGTCGATCCGATGGAACTCATCGATACGTACGGCCGCGACGCCTTCCGCTATTTCTTCAGTCGCCACATCCCGACGCTCGATGACGGTGATTTCACTTGGGAACGGTTCGAAACCGCCTATAACACCGAACTTGCCAACGAGCTTGGCAATCTGGTCAGCCGTATCGCCAGCATGGTCAACCGCTACCAAGCCGGTGTCGTCGGCGACGAGCTCCAGGCCGAACACGACTCACAGCTCTACCACGACGCCATGCATGCCTGTAAATTTGACCGCGCTATGGACGAAGTTTGGCTGATGGTACGTTCGCTCAATCAGTACATCGAAGAGGTCAAGCCGTGGGAGGTAGCCAAGAGCCGCGCTGATAACCCCGAAGCCGAAGGTCACCTGGGTGAGATCCTGGGGCACTGCGTCGGCACGTTGCGCCAGCTCGCCGAGTTACTAACACCGTTTCTGCCTGATACCGCCGCGGCTATCACGGCGTCCTTCGCCGGTGGCGTCGTGCAAAAAGACCTGACCGTCCTATTTCCGAAGATATACAACCACACGCCCGATCCACGGGCTCAGTCTCAAGCGTCAGCCGTCACCAGTTTGTAGGCTGTCGCCGCACTAGCGACTTGGTGTAGCCGGACGCTTTCATACCCCGGACGGGCGGGCCGGACACTATGACCGAGCCAAAAGCCGATCAACAGTCTGGCATACGCCGGGTTGAAATAGTCTGCCAGATACGGCGAGACGTCGTGTCCGCTTTTGGCGAGGTCGACCAAGAACGCCGTCGTATCGGCCCGCTTCATGCCAGGTCCCGCCCAGCTCCAGTCAACAATCTTCACCCCATACTTCGGGTGCCAGGCCACGTTCGCCTGACGAGCGTCGTGGTGGGCCAGGCTGGTTGTCGGGGCTACCTCGAGTGCTCGACCAGCCTCAATGAGTTCAGGCAGATGTGCCAGCAGCTGAGAGGCGGCCTCGGCGGTCGCTGGTTGCAGCGATGGCAACAGCCGGGTGATTATGTTGTCGACTTGCTGCTCGACATCAGGCTCGGCCAGGGCATCCCAACCCTCTTCCATGAAGCTAATGATGCTGGGTGTGATAGTGTCGGTTACCGCCGCGTCGACCTGCTCAAGGTTGGTCAGTGAGGTCAACACGTCTTGAATGTAGCGTTCGCGCTCGTTCGCCTCACGAGGCGCGCGCCAGTGCCACCCCTCGTGCGTCGGCAAGCCCTCAAGTACCAATAGGTCATCGAAATGAGTGGCGTGGGCCGGAATCGCTTCGTATCGTTGCTCGGCTAAGTGCTGCAGTAGGCCAGCTTCTTTGGACAGGTACCGTCTGGCATCATTGGCCTGCTTTGACGTTGCGTAGCGGTTTGGAACGTGCTGTTTACTAAACAGACTGCCCCGCGTGGTCTGGTGGAGACGGTAGTCATAGCCCATATGACCACCAGGTGCGTCTTCGGTCTCGGCGCCCATTAGTTCACGGCGCAGGAGGGCTCGCTCGACAAGGACCTGATGCGAGCCGTACAGGGGCGGTAACTCATCGAGTGGCCACCATCGTGCATCTTTGGCATCGTCGTTGCCCTGCACGCTACAACCACTATTGACCTCAAACAAATAGGCAGTCGTTTCGATCCAGCGCTCGTCATCGGCGCGCGGGTCATTGACGCGGCCTGTATAAACCGGCGCTGCGGCTTCGACGACGATAAAGCCGGTTTCTTCAAGCACTTCTCGACGGGCAGCCTGTAGCGGCGTCTCGCTATCGTCGACGAAACCGCCGGGCAGGGCCCAGTCGTCACTGCTTCGTTGAATCAGCAATAGCTTCTCGCCATTGAATACGACGGCATCGGCTGCATAGTTCGGCCCATGTTTCCATAGTCGGTGTTCAGGCATGATCATCGTTTCCATTATACGAGCGCCATGGCGCGATGGCCGACCTGCCGATTGACCGCTGCCTGATAGCGAGCGATCTGCTCGGGGCTGCCGGTGTGTTTGCCGACGTTATCGCTTAGTTTGACTGTCCCGACGCCGTTGACCTCGACGGCTTTCATAACAAAGTTATTGGCCCGAACGCCAAGGTCGTTCGTCAGGGTCGTGCCCCAGCCGAACAGCAGGTTGCTGCGGCCACCGAAGTGGTCAGCGAGGGCGATGATCGTGTCGACGTCCAGTCCATCCGAAAAAACGATCGTTTTAGTCATCGGGTCGATACCATGCTCCTGATAAAACTCAATCACACGTTCGCCGAATGCGACTGGATCACCGCTGTCGTGACGGAGCGCTGTCCACCGCTCGGCCTGGTCTGGTGTAAAATCACTGAAGAAAAATTCGCTCGTAAAGGTGTCGGTGAGCGCCGTCGCCAGATCGCCGCGGTAGACGCGCTCCCAGTCTTGCAGTATACGGTTGTGGCCATCCAAGGGGTCATGTCCGTCGGCATCGGCCAAGCCGGCGTAGACCATCGGTAACTCGTGAGCGAACGTCCCGATCGGTTTGACGCCGAGCTCATGGGCAAGAGCGATGTTGCTGGTGCCGACGAAGTTTTCGGGTAGCTCGGTCGCGAGACGCTCGACCACGTGACGTTGCCACGCCCACGAGAACCGTCGGCGGGTGCCGAAGTCAGAAAACTTGATATCCGGTCGGGTCTGCAGACGCGCGATCTTGTCATCGAGCCTGCGGTTTCCTTCGGCGTACAGATCGGCCAGCTCCAGTCCGGCATTCGCCAGCTTGTTCTCGAAATACAGTTCGTTGAGCTCGCTCATGACGACGGTTTCCCAGAACGTGACCAGCGGCCAGTCACCGCTGGTACGGACACTCAGTTCACCGCCTTCGTCAGTGCTCACCTCGACCGGCGGCAGAGGCTGGTCGAGTAGGTAGTCCAGGTACTCAGGGGTGAACTGCGCCTCACCATCCTGATTTTGTAAGCCGGCCAGATAGGCGATCTCCTCTGCCGTCCAACCGTGCCGTAACGCCGCCAGGCGCTCGGTCAGTTCATCCGGCGTGACGTAGTCGCTCAGCCGTTCCTGCGACCGGTTCTTGAGTTCGAAGGTAACCTGTGCGTCTGGGTGAAAGCGGTGCTCGACTTGGCTCATCGTTGCTTTGTAATAGTCGAGCCCCTGGCTCAGACGGGCGGTTGGCTCAGACCGTTCCATAGAAATCCTCCCGGATCTCGCGGCTGGTGAGGGCGATTGCGCCAGCGGCTTCCATGGCAGACAGTGCCTCGGCTTCATCGCCAGGCTTCAGGTTGACGGCGCGGACGGCGTCGCGCACCAGGTAGGTCCGGACGCGTTCGTCGCCTCGAAATGTCTTGGCAATGTCGAGCAGGGTGGCGCGGACGCAGAAGTCGGTCGCGAGGCCACCCAACATGACTCGGACGTGCTCGTCGGCGCGTTCAGGGCGTAGCAGTTGCTCGAGCGTGACGCCGGATTCGAGGTCGTAGCCTTCCATGCCCGAGTAACCATCGGTTTGTCCCATGCCTTTGCTGATGACGATGTCGCCAGTTTGAACGTCGAGGGCAGGGTGGAACTCGGCTCCTGGTGTACCGGCGACGCAGTGGACCGGCCAGGTGTCAAAGTGTGGTGTCGTTTCGGGGTGGTGATCACGGGTGACGATAACTTGACCACCGTGCCCGCGGACATCGGTTGCCAGCTTGTTCAGTGGCGCAATAACTAATTCGCCATTGGTGACGGCCAGACTACCGGTGATGAAATCATTCTGGACGTCAACGGCGACCAAAACATCGCGGCAGTTTTGTGGGGCAGGAGAGAGTGATTCGTTCATAGAAACTCCTTTACTTAGTGTTCTGAGTACACATACTAATAAATAGATAGTGTACTGTCAACACTAATTGACAAATCGACTGATCACGCGCTAAGCTGTCAGCAGTAACAAAAGGAATCTCACCATGGCAATGCCCCGCGACCTCATCTTCGTCCGTCACGGACAATCCGAAGCCAATATCGTTCAAAAAAATGATAACCACAACTTGTCATCAGAGGTCGCTGCTAGTATTTTCGGTCGTCCGGACTGGCAGCAACGCCTGACGATACAGGGTATCGAGCAGGCGAAGTACGCTGGCAAATGGATCTGCCGCGAAATCGGCGACCTCTCCAGCTTCGACGCGCTTTACGTCTCACCGTTTCTTCGCACCCGCGAGACTGCGGCGCACTTGGGCGGGCCCGAGCTACAGGGCTGGACCGTCGATGACCGACTGGTCGAGCGCAGCTGGGGCGTCTACGGCAGCCTGCCACGCGCCGAGCAACGGGCCCAGTACCCGCGTACCGCTGAAGCCAAACGAATTAATCCCTGGTATATCCGACTCGATGGTGGCGAAAGCATGCCGGATGTCTACGGTCGGTTCCGCGATTTTCAGGGCACGCTGCACCGCGAGCAAGCCGATAAACGAGTCTTGGTCGTCAGTCACGGCGATTTCATCAACGTCGCCCGCTATGGTGTCGAGCGGATGCTACCCGAGGGCTGGGAAGAAATGGATGCCACCCCCGAGTACACCATCCGCAACTGCACCGTCCTGCATTACAGCCGCGTCAATCCAGCCGACCCGACGGACATCCGTCCAAAACTGGCTTGGCGCCGCTACACCTACCCAGACAAGCCGACCGCGTCGCCTGACGGCGGCGAGTGGGTCGCTCTACCTGATCGGCAACGTTTTAGTGGTGAAGACCTTTTGGCGCAGATCGAACTAGCTCCAAATTTGATTTAATTACTCTGACCACCGTAAAACACACACTTACTTATTGTAAAACGTACATTTACTATTGTCAGCATAGCTAGTAAGTGTGATACTGACACTATCAAGCACTCCATAGGTAGTCGCCGCTTGAGACGCAGCAAGGCTGCATACGCGACTAGCGGTCGAGGTAGACTCCCGCTCCCCTGTCCTTTGACAACGAGGTGATGAGACAATGACCACGAACGACTTTTACCGTGTCGCCAGCTTGGTGCAAAGTAGTGACTACAAAGCGGTGTTCGATCTGAGCGGGTCGGCTACGACCGTACCCCTGAAGCGACAGTTTCGTTTGCTGGCACAGCACGTCCAGCCCGAAACAGTGGTGACGAGTCCGGTTCACGATGCGGCGACTGACGTCATGCAACGATTGACGGCTCACTACCAGGCAGCCCAGCGTGCCAGCCAGGGTAAGGTGGACGAACTGCGTTTTACCACGTCGAGCGGCACTCACGTAACGACCGCAGGGGTAGCACACGCCGATATGGCGACGTGCTTCCTGTCGACATCAACCATCGACGGCCACGAGCGCTCGAGTTTCGTGAAACTGGCAGCCACAACGCGCGACAACGACCTCCTGGCCGCTGAGGCGACAGCACTCACGAAGCTCGCGACTGATGGTGACCCGGCCCGGGCGATGTTTTACCCGCAACTGCTTGATAGTTTCGCCCACCTGGGGCACGAGCGGCTGAGGGGTAACGTCCTGGCCCGGCTTGACGGCTTCTATAACCTGGTTGACGTCAAGCAAGCCTATCCACGCGGTGTTCATCCGCTTGATATGACCTGGATGT
>DASVSL010000093.1:0-11760 GCA_036388095.1 Saccharimonadales bacterium (SeqCode)
AAAGACGTCATCGCCCGATGGGGCGACAAACACGCTGATGCCGTCAAGAACACGCGACTCATTGCCGATCGCTGCGATGTGTCACTCGAGTTTGGTAAAATCCTCATCCCGACGTTTCCTGTCCCCGAAGGTCAAACCGAAAAGACGTATCTTCATCAGCTTGTCTGGCAAGGTCTGGCCTGGCGTTACGGTGGGGTCAGCCTGGATGCTATTGAGGCCCTGGATATCGGTTCAGCTCGAGCAACTCTTGATGAAGCTATCACTACTCGGACTGAATATGAGCTCGGCGTCATCGACAGCATGGGCTTCAACGGCTACTTCCTTATTATTCACGATTTTATCAACTGGGGTAAAAACCGCGGTATTATCTTCGGCCCTGGCCGAGGGTCAGCTGCTGGTTCGATCATTGCGTACGCGCTCAACGTGACCGAGCTTGACCCGATCAAATATGACCTGCTGTTTGAGCGTTTCTTGAACCCGGACCGTATTAGCATGCCGGACGTCGATATCGATATCCAGGACACTCGCCGCGATGAAGTTATTCAGTACTGCGTCGAAAAATACGGCAAAGAGCGTGTCGCCAACATCGCGACCTTTGGCAAAATGGCTGCGCGCGCGGCGGTCCGTGATGTGGCACGTGTCCTGCAGATGCCGTACGCCGATGCCAACCGCCTCGCCAAGCTGATCCCACCGCCTGTGCAGGGGCGGCATATCCTGCTCAAAGATAGTCTGCTGCAAGACGCCGACCTAAAGGCGGAGTATGACAAGAGTCAGCTTGCTCGCGAGGTGATCGATTACGCTATTATCCTCGAAGGAACGATCCGTAGTCATGGTGTGCACGCCGCCGGGGTGGTGATCGCACCGGATGACATCGTGAAGTTCGCGCCACTAGAAATGTCATCAAAAGGCGTGGTGGCGACCCAGTACCCGATGGGGCCTGTCGAAGAACTCGGTCTTCTAAAGATGGACTTTTTGGGCCTGAGCAACCTCAGTATCATCAACAATGCCCTACGCATCATCCGCAAGGTCTACGGGGATGATATCCAGCTACGCGATATCCCGCTCGACGATGTACCGACCTATGAGCTGTTTCAGCGCGGTGATACCACTGGCGTGTTCCAGCTAGAATCGGCCGGCATGAAACGGTACCTACGAGAGTTAAAGCCGACCGTTTTCGAGGACATCATCGCCATGGTGGCACTGTATCGACCTGGACCGATGCAGTTTATCGACAGCTTTATTAAGCGAAAACACGGCGAAGAGGAGATTACCTACCTCGATCAAGGGATGGAGAATTCGCTCAAAAGTACCTACGGTATCTTGGTCTATCAAGAACAGTTCATGCAGATCTCAAAAGAGTGGAGTGGTTTTACCGGTGGTCAGGCCGACACACTACGAAAAGCGGTCGGTAAGAAAAAGATCGATCTGATGCGCAAAGTAAAAGTTGATTTCGTCGAAGGTGCGATCAAGACAAGCGGGGCGCGAAAAGAGGTCGCCGAAAAATTCTGGGATCAGTTGGAAGAGTTCGCCAATTACTGTTTCAACAAATCGCACGCCGCCTGTTACGGTTTGATCGCCTACTGGACGGCATACCTAAAAGCACATTACCCGGATGCCTTTATGGCCGCTCTGATGACGAGTGACCTTGATGACACGGATCGGCTGGCAATTGAGATCAGCGAATGCCAGCACATGGGCCTCAAGGTTCTCCCACCTGATGTCAACCAAAGCTTCGTCGAGTTCGGCGTCGTACAAGGTGAAAACCAAATCCGATTCGGAATGGCAGCGGTCAAAGGGGTCGGAACGGGCGCGGTCGAAGAGATTCTGCGTGCCCGCGAAGACGGACCGTTCGAATCTGTTGCCGATTTCGTGCGTCGGGTGAGTACGCGTGCCGTCAACCGTAAGGCCTGGGAATCACTCGTCCGGGCCGGAGCATTCGATAGTTTCGGTAACCGGTCGGATCTACTGTTTAATTTAGAAGATATCTTGGCTTACGGTGCAAAATTACAGCGCGAGGCGGCGACCGACCAAGCCGATTTGTTTGGGGGGCTGGCGGAGGCCGTCAAAGCGCCCGACCTCGTACTTCAGCCTGCCCCAGAGCAGCATGCCGAACGTGAGCGTCTGCAGTGGGAGCGCGAATTACTAGGCCTGTATCTAAGTTCTCATCCACTTGACCCATACGATGATTACTTCGCCGAACAAACCGTTCCACTCAGTAGTCTCAAGCCAGAGCACGATCGAAAAGCTGTCATCGTCGGTGGCGTTATTAACAGCGTGCGGCAGATTGTGACGAAGACTGGTAACAAGATGGCGTTCGTGGCAATGGAAGACAAATCGGGCGAAGGTGAGGTTGTCGTGTTTCCGAATCTTTACGAAGAAGTCGGGAAGCTTTTATTGCAAGACGAAGTTATCAAAGTCGAAGGGAAGATTAGTAGTACGGATCGTGAAGGTAACAGCCTAGGTGAAGCGAAAATTATCGCCGACACAATTACTGTCGTGACGACCCGTGAACTAGACGCTTACAAGGCAAGTGGTACGAAAATGAAGGCACTAAAACCTAGTAAGCCTCGTCCAAAAACTGCTGCTGTGGCCGCCGCAAAAACACCAACCGAAAGCTACATTTATAAATCTGTCAACGAGACGCCGCAGCGCCTCTACGTAAAAATTACAGATCCAACGGACCATACCAAGCTGCATACTCTCAAGAAACTATTAGGGGCGAGCAGTGGTGATAGCGAGATTATCCTTGTGCTAGGTGATAAATCGTCCGCCATGCGTCTACCGTTCAAGGTCAATCCTAAGCCAGACTTACAGGCGGCAATTGGCGATTTATATGGCAGTGAGCACGTCGTCCTCAAGTAGCGCACGGTGACAAACGTAGCGGTGGCGCGAAGGCTTAGCCAACGCGACCATACGTCGTCAGTAGGATGACTGCACCTATTGCGGCAAAAATTGCCGCGTCGATGGCAGGATGAGTGAGCACGAAATGTTCTCCCGCGTGAACAGTGTGCGTCAACGCTATCCGGTGGGTCAAGGCGTACCCGATGGCAATAAAACTCAGCAGCAACACGCCCACGAGTGCTGTCAGCGACAACTGGTTCGTGTATAGTCCGCTTACGACTGAGATGGTCGATGATTGTGGCGCGGATAAGATCGGTTTGGTCGCTGTCGCTATCGGTACTGCAGACGTCTCGTCGCTTGGTGTAGCGGCCGTCGTATCATTTGGCCGTGTCGATGACGGTTCGATTGGTGTTGTCGGTGCCGCCGGTGCGCTTTGCGATATTGGTAGTGGCGTGGTGTTTGCCGGAGTACGTGGTGTCGATGGTGGCGCCTGCGACGGAGGCGTCGGTACGGCCGGTGCCGCCTGGATCGAGGACGGCTGGGTATTGGCGGTTTGCTGCGGTGGTACAGACGCTGCGCTCGCGCCCGGCTTCAGGCCATAATGGGCCACGACGATCGTCTGCTGCCCGCTGCCAACAAAATTTGGTGTCTGGACAAATCCGAACCCGACGTCGGCGTACTCACCTACTATATTGGCGCGGTGACCGGGGCTGTTCATCCACCCGTTGATTGTGTTTTGGCTGTTAGAGAACCCATACGCTAGGTTTTCACCGGCTCGCTGGTAAGTGTAGCCTGCCTGACCAAAAAAATACCACGGCTGTGTCCCGTCTGGCGCTACGTGTGCCCAGTAATCATTCGCGACCATATGCTCGGCTTTTGCTTGCGCGGCGTTACTTAGCTGGGTGTCCAGGGTGAGGTTACCGAGCCCGTTTTGGTTACGGGCAGCATTCGTCCCCGCTAGTAATGCACTGCGGCTCATTTCGGTCGCGTAGGCGAGCACGTTTCCTGGCTGCGTAACCGCACCTGCGCCGGCATCATAACGGACGATAAACAATGTAAGCAGTAAGGCGCCAAGGAGCCCGACACGTCGTAGGTGGTATGTCTTATGATGCGATGTTTGTTTCATGTGTCGTTCGATTTACTATATCATCGAACGTTCATCGGATCAGTTGGTACAGGGCGACGGCCGCCGCGACGCTAACATTGAACGATTCCTTACGGCCAAACATCGGAATTTCAAGCAGGACGTCGCATTCAGTGCGCAGTGACGGTGGCATTCCGTTTACTTCCTCGCCCAGTAGAAGGGCGAGCTTATTTGGGGCTTTGTAGTCACGCAGATTGACAGCAGTGGGGTCTTGCTCTAAGCCGACTATGGTATAGCCGGCCGACCGGAGCGCATCAAGCGGCGGAGTTTCATAATGTTCTATTTTCATGTACGTCTCGGCGCCTAACGAGGTCTTCGCTATCTGGCTTGTCAGGCGTTTGGCAATATGAGGTAATCGCGTGTCATCTGGAAGCTCCGGGTACGGCGTCACGCCACTGGCAATAAAACGAGTGACACCGAAGCCATCACTACTGCGCAGTAATGACCCGACGTTGTGGGCTGAGCGGATGTCATGGGCGATTAGGATAATCTCAGTCATACCCTCACTATAGCAACTGACAGGGCTTATGTTTATCTGTTACAATTGCCCCAGATGCACAGCGATCAAGACGAAAAGTACCGCAATTTAGAAGAGGCCAGTACTAAGCAGCGCGCCACCCTGCTAGGGCTTGGCTATTTGGACAGTCGTGGAATTTCCCAAGCCGCTGCGCTCATATCTGGAGTATTGTCGCTCGAAGAGATGTACAAGGGCAAGCTTGTACCGCTCCAAGCCGGCACGGACGAGCAGCCATACGTGTTCGCCGTCACCAGTGGTACGCCGCAATCTGTCATGACTGCGATGAAAAAATCGTACAACGATAATGGCCACGTCGTCGATTATCTTCTCATCTCCGACCTTGGCTATCGTGAGTTCATGGCTCGCTATGACCCGCCCAAAGAAGTGCACTACGATGACGTCAAGATCGCCCAAGAGGGCGACAGCGACACCATCAAAAGCGTGTCGCAAACACTCGAAGGTGTCAGTAGCGACAGTATCCTGGACTACCTGATCGATCAGGCGGACCACCTTGGTGCCAGTGACATCCATATCGAAAACCAACGCGACGGGGTCCGGATACGATTGCGAGTCGACGGCGCGCTGCACGCTGTTGCAACGATCAGCCATGAAAAATACCGTATTTTGCAGGGTGCACTCGCTAGCCGCAGCAACATCTCGACGGCGGCACCTGAACCACAGACCGGTCATATGCAGCGTCAGTCCGCCAAAGACGGCAAGCTGCTTAATATGCGTATCGAAACCGTCCAGACGGCGTATGGTATGGATGCGGTCATTCGTCTGTTTAATTTCGACGAATCCATGCTGCAGCTCGACAAACTCGGTCTGACGCAAGCAACGTATGACAAACTGCAGGATGTCATCAAGCACCCACACGGCTTAGTCCTGGTCGTCGGGCCAACCGGTTCAGGTAAGTCAACCACCTTGTTTTCGGTCATCAACGCCCTCAACGAGCCGACCCGCAAGATATTGACGCTCGAAGACCCGATTGAAATTACCGTGCCAGGAATTGTGCAGATTCCCGTTAATACCGGTGGCGGCGCCAATTTTGCCGAGAACCTGCGCGCCGTGTTGCGGCTTGACCCCGATGTCGTGATGGTTGGTGAGATTCGTGACACCGACACCGCAAAAACAGCCATTCAGGCGTCGATCACGGGCCATTTGGTGCTCAGCACCTTCCACGCCGGGAGCGCCGCGGCCGCGTTTACCCGTATCATCGATATGATCGGGCAAAACCCGATCTTTGCCAACGCCATTCAGATGGTCCTGGCGCAACGGCTGGTGCGAAAGCTGGACGACGCCACCAAAATTCCGTATGAACCGGATGAAGCCACCAAAACCTGGATTCGCGATAGTTTGAGTAATCTGCCAAGTGACGTCGAAAAACCCAATCTCGATACCGTCACGCTATATAAACCTGGCATTACAGCCGATTCACCGTTTGGCTATAAGGGCCGTATTATGCTGATGGAGCAACTGCTGGTAACGGGCGAAATCGGACGCTTGATTCGTGCTGACATGAAAGATATCGACGTCGTCGAAATCGAAAAGTCGGCGATTGCGGGCGGTATGATGACGATGCTCCACGACGGACTGCTCAAATGCCTGCGCGGTGAAACGACGATCGAAGAAGTCAACCGCGTTCTCTGATCAGACACCCGCAACACGTTTCTGTGGTTAAATACTTCTTGATCGCAGCACATCCCTCCTAGCGACAGGTTGAGACATGGTTACAGATGACAAGCGATACTGTATCGTTGTATCGCTCAGTGATTTTGAAGCCCTCGCAAGGCAGTTACCCAGTAGCACCGTGACGATCAGTGAACGGTTCTCATCACAGGAAGCTGCCGAACGGTACCTTACACGACGATTCCCTACGATCGTAAAGAGTCGACGCCAAAAAAGCGCTTCGATCGGGTTCCGATTCCGACGGCAGTTTAAGTTTTCCGTTGCATACGATTTGCCCGGCACCTGGAAAACCAAGCGTCGGTATGAGATATGGGAAAAGCTGTGAGATGTGGCCTGTCGAAGGAATCGGCAGGCTACTTTTATTTGATAACGGCGGCGATGGCCGGAACCACGCGCTCGTCAAACACGCTCGGGATAATGTTGTCGGCAGACGGGTCATTGACCAGGGCGGCAATAACTTCGGCAGCGGCGATTTTGTGGTCGTCAGTTATATCACGGACCGGGTTATCAAGCGCACCGCGGAAGATACCAGGGAAGGCCGTCGCGTTGTTGACCTGGTTAGGGAAATCGCTGCGTCCGGTCGCGATGATCGCCACGCCAGCCGCACGGGCCTCAGCCGGCATGATTTCGGGAGTCGGATTGGCCAGAGCGAAAACGATCGGGTCGGGCGCCATCGTTTTGATCAGTTCCTCATTCAAAAGTCCTGGTTGTGAAACACCGATGAAAACGTCGGCACCGCGGAGGGCATCGGCAAGCGAGCCATCGACTGACCCATCGGCATGCTCCAGCAGCAGTTTCTTCGCGTCGTTCAGGTCGGTTCGGTTGGTGCTAACAATTCCTTTGCTATCAACCGCCAAGATTTGCCCGACACCATATTTTTTGAGTAGTTTGACGATGGCGGTACCGGCCGCTCCGGCGCCAACGACGACGAATTTTGTCTCGCTCAACGTGCGCCCAGTCAATTCCGCGGCGTTGATTAGCCCGGCCAGTACGACCACGGCCGTGCCGTGCTGATCGTCGTGAAATACTGGAATCGGTAGCTCGGCTTTTAACCGTTCTTCGACTTCGAAACAAATAGGTGCAGCGATATCTTCGAGGTTGATGGCGCCGAAACTTGGTGCGATTGCTTTGACGACCGCCACGATCTCGTCGGCGGTGTGGACGTCGAGCGTAATAGGGACACTGTCGATACCGGCGAAATGCTTGAATAGCAGCGCTTTGCCTTCCATGACAGGCATACTGCCACGCGGGCCGATGTTGCCGAGGCCAAGGACGGCCGAGCCATCTGAGATAACAGCCACCAGGTTGTTGGTCCAGGTGTAGACGGGCAGTAGCGACGGGTCGTCGGCAATTGCCCGGCTGACCGCAGCGACACCGGGGGTGTAGTAGATACTTAATTTGTCTTTTGTCAGTTCTGATTCATCGCGGAGTTTCGTCGTGATTTTGCCTTTAAACGCTTTGTGGGTCTCAAGGGCGGCTTTGTCATAATCCATCAGTCAAGTTTAGCACCAGAAATGGGAAAACCCCCACCCCGAAGGATGGAGGTCTGCCGTTTCACTTGTGACTCAGTTGCACAGCTTGTCGGGGTTGGTGTTGAACTGGGTCACCATGCGCTGGTAATTCTTGCCACCATGCCTGATCACACCGTGAAAAACGGCGCATCTCCCCCTGGCTGGTGTGATTGCACGGCCGTCGGTGTGCTTCCGGAAGCGGCCCGAGTCCCAGAACCGACGCGACAGGGCATGTTCGCCACGGGCCTGGGTATAGATTGCGATCTTGGTGAACCGAGGCCTGTTCCACGTCCTGCTGCCGTGCTGTGTGATGGCGCAGAGGCGGATGTAGTCTTCGTCGCTGGGACTTGACCGCGTCAAGACCTTGAAGTGGCCGATACCGGGTCGAAGGGTGCCGTGACGCCCTAGAGCCCAGTCGTCGAGCGAGGAGTACGCCTCGGGCTGGCAGCCAAGACGTTCGGACCGCGAAGCGTTGCCGTAATCACCCGCGGCCTGGGCAGCGGGTGTCATGACGGTAAGCGTTCCAGCAGCGATGATTGCTGCCGACGCGATACGAATTGTGAAACGGTGCTTCTGCATGCATTGCCTCCATTTGAGTGGGGTGGTGCGATGACAGTACTTCTTCATTATTGCACAATATACTACTTATGTCAATAATAACTTCTTGCATCACATCTGTAACAGCGTATAGACTAGTTGCACTAACAGATAAAAAATGCTATATTTGACAGTTGATTATTCACTAACCTTTATGTGAGACCGAAAGACATGTTTGAACTGATTCAGAGCGTCAATAAGCAATTCATGAAACCAAGCGTCGTCGACGTTCGCTCTGGCGATACCGTTAAGGTGTCACAAAAGATCAAAGAAGGCGCCAAAGAGCGTACCCAGATTTTTGAGGGTGTTGTCATTCGGACGGACCGCAAGCAAAGTTTGACCAGCCGCATCACTGTCCGCAAAGTCACTAGTGGCGTCGGTGTCGAAAAAAGCTTCTTGCTCCACAGCCCACTCGTTTTGAAGGTTGAAGTCGTCCGCCGTGCCAAAGTCCGCCGTAAGTACCTCAGCTACCTGCGCGACCGTGCTGGTAAGAGCGCCCGCCTCACGGCCGTAACGTTTGACCGCGAAGGCGTTAACGATGTTCACGACCGCGTCGCCGAAGCCGAAGAAGCTAAGCTCAAAGAAGAGGCGGCGAAATCCGCCGAAGCCGACGCTGCCAAAAAAGCTGACGCAGAAGCTGAACTTGATAAAAAAGCTGCGGATGTCGAAGCCGCTCACGAAAAGAACGCCTAACCAAGGCGTTCTTTCTTTGCGTAGCACCGCAGCCTGACGACTCAAGGTACTTGAGTATTCGGGGTGCGGGAGACAGAGGAGTCCTCCCTCGATGAGGCCGAAGCCTTATCGTAGCCTGCTGACCAGGTTCGGCAGATCGTTCAACCGGATTGCTTGATCCGGCCTCAGGATCAGCTCGCTCTTGATCTGTGCGAGCTCGTCGGCGACGTGGCCCATGATGGTTCGCATGTCTTCGCGTCCTCGCCAGATGCGAACACTGAGTGTGTCGAACTTGCCACCTCTCATGATGTAGTCATAGAAGCGAGCGCCCACGCTGTTGTACGCGTCGTTCCTGAAGCGGTCTTTGATGAGAGTCAGAACTCTCTGTCGCTGAGCATCATGGTCCATGACTACCTCTGTCTCAATAAGGTCTGCGAAGGTCGCAAACGGGTGAAAAGTACGACCTCGTATGAAGCTGTATCATTTTATTATAACAAATAAAAGCACTATTGTCAATAGCTTAGAATAAGCGACATGGTTGTTGGTATCGATGAAGTTGGTCGTGGGCCGTGGGCGGGCCCGCTTGTATTCGGAGCAGTGGTGCTAGGTGACGCTAGCATTGAAGGCCTGACTGATAGCAAGAAATTGACTGCAAAACGACGTGAGGCCCTAAGTATCGAGATACACGAACAAGCGGCTGCGGTTGGCCTTGGCTGGGTGAGCGCCAGTGAGATCGACGAATTTGGCCTGAGTGCGGCCCTGCGAACTGCCTGTCGAAGGGCGTTAGAACAGATTACTGCCCCGTATACGCAGATCATTCTCGACGGAACCGTCAATTTTCTGAGCGATACCGGTAAAGGCCCCTACGTGACGACGATGAAGCAGGCCGACCTGTTAGTGCCGAGCGTCAGTGCTGCTAGCATTGTCGCCAAAGTCGCTCGGGACGCGTACATGATAGAGCAAGACGCTGTGTATCCGGGCTATGGCTTTAGTCGGCACGTTGGCTACGGCACCACGATGCACCAGCGTGCCTTGAAACAACTCGGGACGACACCGCTCCATCGAATGTCGTTCAAACCGTTAGGCGAATATGTTGTCGCGGGTCATGCCAGCGATTCCGCCCCGCCGACCGTCACCCGCGCTACGACGACAAAAATCGGTAATGAAGCGGAAGATGCAGCTGCCAACTATCTGCTGCAACATGGCTACCGTATTCTTGAGCGCAACTGGAAAACAAAAGCCTGCGAAATCGATATCATTGCGCAAAAAGGCGGTGTCACTCATTTCGTCGAGGTGAAATACCGCAAAACTGCCGCACAAGGTGGTGGCTTGGCTGCAATCACCCCGGCGAAACTACGCCAGATGGACCGGGCCGCTCGGTTCTGGTTTCAACGCTACGGCGAAACAAATGCGATGCTTTCGGCGATCGAAGTCACCGGCGCCGATTACGATATTACTGCCTTTCTTGAGCAAGTGCGGCTTTGACGTCCGCGCTGTCGCGTTCGAGCCACTCGACACGGGTCATGATTTCGGTTGTGCCGACATCAATCGCACGGGCCAGCGCCGTTATCGAACGCATCGGCTCGAAGAACGCTTTGTAAGTATCTAGCCACTGACGGGTCGAGAGAATCGACGCACTGTAGCGCGCAAAGTCGTCATAGCTCTTGTCACCGGCGAATGTCCGCTCAATCCAATCCCAGTTATTGACCATCCACTGCCAGGTCGCATCTCGAGCGTGACGATTGCGTAGCAGGTAAATAAACCAGCGAAAGATATCTTGTTGCTTGACCTTGAAGTTGTCGGTCAGACGAGCCAGGAGGCGATCGATATGCGCGCTGTCGCGTGTCATGCATAGCCCAGAGACGATATCTTCACGCAGTTCGGCGTTTGGCGTCGCGCCGTGGAGGTCGAGCAGACGGTCGAAATCTTTGTCGGTGCCGTGTCGTCCGGCGATACCTAGTACCACCGACCTGGTTTCGCTCGGAAGCTCCAGCAGGTTATGCGTCGAGCGGAAGGCATTGAGACCCAGGCCGATCACAACGTCGTCTTCGGCGTACGCCATCAGGCTCGTCATAAGGGCTCGTAGTTTGGTGTCTTCGTCTGATTCGTTTTTGATCTGTTCGAAGCCGAGGCGGGCGTATTGGTGGGCGGCGAGGCGTGCCGTCAGGCGCTTGAGCTGTTTTTCGGCGGTCTCGTCATCTTCGACGAAGCGTTTCAGGTCGCCGATTACCATGCTCATGATGCCCCAAACTGGCTCACTCGTCTCGTGCTCGTAGGCTTTTAGCAGCGGCAGTAACGTGGCAGTCGATAGCTTTGATCCTCGCGCTAACAAAGACGTTTCGTGGAGCAGGG
Organism: Saccharimonadales bacterium (SeqCode); assembly: GCA_036388095.1. GTDB lineage: Bacteria > Patescibacteriota > Saccharimonadia > Saccharimonadales > Saccharimonadaceae > DASVSL01. The sequence continues at coordinate 11,324 of DASVSL010000093.1, forward strand.
CTAACCGGTCGACGGTATCGAGCTTGCCGCCGCGTAGGGCCTCGAGTACTAGCTGCCAGGCTGTGTCATCGTAATGGCTAACGAAATGGGCGTCGTTGTGGTGGTTGAGGAGCGGCAAACCAGCGGCCGTTTCGACTGCTATTGATGCCTCCTCTAAAAGCACAGGAAACTCATCGTGCCAGGCAAACAGCGGAATCGGCCAGGTCGAATCGCCGGGAGCCTCGCCAAGCACGAAACGAGACTGCGATAGCTTGTAGCCATCCTTAGTCGTTTTTACGTCGACAAGCGGGAAGCCAGGTTGTGACAGCCACTTGTCCATAAATGTGGCGACATCTATACCGGAACTCTTCGCGAACGCGTGCCACAGATCGTCACCGACCGTGTTTTTGTAGGCATGCGTTTTGAAATAGGCACGCAGACCAGTCCGGAAGGCTTCG
>DASVSL010000094.1:0-16529 GCA_036388095.1 Saccharimonadales bacterium (SeqCode)
ATTAAACGATGCGTTTTCCAAACGGTTGGGTGCCAAGTATTTTTATTACGATTCGCAGCTTAAAGGCGTCGCGCCGTACGAAGCCGCATTTGGCGCTGAAGATTTTAACGACCATCATTTTCACTATGGCTACTATCTGTACGCGGCAAGCATCCTGGCGGCAAACGACCAGGCATTCCTAGCAAAACACAGGGACCAACTAGATGTATTAGCCGCTGATATCGCGACGCCGAAAAAGACAGCAAGCTTGCCAGAGTATCGTCATTACGACCCCTATGCAGGGCATTCATGGGCGGCTGGTCTTGCGCCATTTGCGGACGGAAATAATCAAGAATCAAGCAGTGAAGCCATGCATGCCTGGAACGCCGTCTCGTTATGGGGCAAGGTGACGGCAAACAAATCGTTGCAGCAAACGGGTGAAATCTTGCTTGCAAACGAAGCCTATACGGCACGTACTTTGTGGCGAGACGTGACCGTCAGTGGCTACGATCAACCGCTTGTCGTGTTGAACTGGGGCGGTAAGCGCGATTACGCAACCTTCTTTTCTGACCGCCCAAGCGTCATGCTAGGGATTCAGCTCATCCCGCTTGATCCAAGCATGGTGGCCTCGCTTCGTGATGACAAGAGCCTTGTTAATAGACTTGTTTCGGCCAGCATTACGGGTCAGGACTTTAACGTGCCGCTCGGAGACTATGGCATGATGTATCTGGCGTTTTCAGATGCCGAGCGAGCCTATCAGCTGGCACTCACCCAGCAGGATGATTCGATCGACGATGGTAACTCACGAACCTATCTGTACGCTTGGATCATGAATCTTCGATGACCGCTGCATCGACCGACGCGAAATTACCTGCGGGCGATATTTTTCATTTTGAAGCGATCGGGACGCACTGGTGGATTGAAGACCTTGCTAACCGAGCGTTGAACAATCAGACCAAGCAGGTAGTGCTCGCTGAGGCAAGTCGGTTCGACGTTGCGTACTCCCGCTTCATTGATGATTCGTTGGTGGGAAGGTTAAATCGTGGTGAGCGAATCACCGGGCCGACAGATGAACTGCTGCGGATGTTCGCCTTTGCTCGACAAATGCATGATGCATCGGGTGGCGCCTTTGACATCACCGTTGGCGGCGTCCTGCACGGCCTCGGGTATGGGTCGCGCCAGCGAGCAGGGCGGGTAGAAACGAATTTTTGGCGTCGGGCGCATATCGATGACGACTACGTGCAGCTGCCGCCGGGTGCGGTGATTGATTTTGGTGGCTTCGGCAAAGGCTGGTTGATCGATCGATTCGCCGACACAGTGCGGGCAGAAGGCATCGCGCAGTTTATCGTCAACGGTGGCGGTGATTTGTACGTGCAGTCAACCCAGCCGATTGAAATCGCTCTGGAGCATCCGACCAATGCACGACTTAGTGTCGGTAGTACACGAATAACCACAGGCGCGTTGGGTGTGAGTTCGCCGTATAAACGGACCTGGACGCACGACGGCGCGGCGCAGCATCATTTGATCGACCCCGTAACGTCACGGCCCAGCACCAGCGACGTCGCCAGTAGCTATGTCCGGGCTGACACCGCACTGACGGCCGACGCGATGGCGACGATCTTGCTGCTCAGGCCAGAACTTGAAGCCGCTTTGTCGCACCGTTTTGGCCTACGCACAATTTTGCTTCGCCAGGACCAGCTCTAACGAAAGTCGAACGGTTCGACGCGGATGGACATGTCCGCCACGCCAGCCTCACGCAATGCCTTGGTGAGTGATTCGTTCATGACGGGTGGCCCGCAGATATAAAAGTCATATTTATGTAAATCGTTGCCGAGGCGTGCCGTCAGCAGCGGCAGATCAACGTAGCCTTTCATCTCATTTTTGCGCGGTTCATCTTGGCTAAAAACGGCCACAAATCGGTTACCGAGCTGTACTTTCAATTGCGTGAGAAATGGGGCGCTGCTATGGCTGCGGTTGGCATAAAACAGCCACGGCTTGGTTTTGGCTGTCAGGACGTAATCATAAAACGGGGTGATGCCGATGCCACCCGCCACGAACACGGCTCGCTCGGGGTCGACATCGCCTAAGAAGGTGCCGTAGGGCCCATTGAGACTGATAGTATCGCCGACGTTGAGTGTTGCCAGGTACTGCGTAAAGCGACCTTCGGTGCGGTAGCCGAGTGTGATGTTGTCGTCGTTGATACTCATAATTGAGAAAGGATGATCTTCGCTGACAATGCCGTGCTTAACATAGACATACTGCCCGGCTCGCCCAGGCAGCGCGCGCCGGTTCGAGTCATCGGCCGCGACGTCCAGCTGATACGTGCCATCAGCAACTTGCTGGTGCCCGGTGACCCGGTACGTCGTACGGTTCGTATTGAGCCAGCCGCGCAGCCGCAGCACGGTCGCAATCAGTAATGTCAGAACGATGACGAAGTAGTAGGTCCGCAGGACGTCATTGTCGATAAACCGCGTCCCGACGAGTGGGACGTGCACCAGGGCGAACGGCAACACGAAGTAGGCCAGAAAATGAATGTATTTCCACGACCGGTAGCTCAGACGCGTGCGGAAAAAGGCGCTGGTAAGCCAAACGGTCACAAGCAGTCCCATCGCGACGCGCCCCAGGCTCAAGCCGACCTGAAACGGATCGCTGAAGTCAGGCAGTTCCGTCGGGATCAGTACACTCAGTTGCATGTAGTTCAGGGCCATCAGTAGCGGGTGGGCAAAAATAAACAAGCTGCCGTATTTGCCGAGCGCCTTATGAATCCGTAGTACCGGCGCCAAATCCCGAAAGACGAGCCCCGATAGCGACCGAACTCCCATGACGTACTGCCACAGCAGCATGGTCAGGCCAAGATAGCCGACCAGCTCACCCAAGTACAGGGCGTAGCCTTCAAGACTCGTAAACTCGGGCAGTGGGGTCGCTAGTAGGACGGGGAGGGCACTCAGCACCATCAGGATGATGAGCGTGCGGCGGGCGAAGGCTTCGTTCATGACCCCAGTGTACGACAGTGGTCTGTGCCCGTATACCAACGCCCCGTATACTAGGATGATGCATTCTATTTCCGACGACGACTTTTCCGCCCTTATCTCCCGGGCTCTCGACGAGCTGCCCGAACGCTACGTCTCACACCTCGACAATGTCGTCATCACCTACGACGATGTCCCCAACAAACACCAAGTCAAAAAAATGCACCTGCGCGGCGACCGGACGTTGCTTGGGCTGTACGAAGGCATCCCGATGATTTCGCGCGGAGCAGGCTACAACTTGGTGCTACCGGACAAGATCACGCTGTTCAAACTGCCGCTGCTGTCCATATCGCGTGACGCCGACTCGTTCTATCAGCAGATCAAACATACCCTTTGGCACGAGATCGCCCATTTTTATGGCCTCGATCACGATAAAATCCACGAGATCGAAGCCCACTGGCAGTAGTATTGACTTATTATGATAATTGTTTATAATATAACTGACCTATTCCGTACCTTAAAGAGAAGCTGTGAAACCGTTCCCAAGCGATGTGGAAAACGCCCATGCGCTACGGGTGAATCAAGACGCAGATCGCCGCCGCCGTCAACGTGACAAGGAAGAACGCAAGGAGTTGCGTAAACAGCAACGCGAGCGTCAGCGTGCCTACCCGTATTTGAACGCCAAGCTTCGCGCTGGCATCAAAGTCGCCATCCGGGTCGCGACGAAGCAATACGAATCTGGCGGTCATCCATTTGCAGACGTTACGCTCACCGCGCGCATGGAAAAGTCGTGGGTATGGCTGACGCCCGAGTTGAAGCTGAAACTCGCGCAGGAACTTGCGGCCTACGCACCTGACTGGCAAATTCACCTTCTGGACGATGTCACAGATCCTTCCGTCTCTAGCCGAGAAGGCTGGCTTTCTCGGGTGCGCCTACATCGCGCTGGCATTCGTTGCCACTACTGTTCTCGCGGCTGAATCGGTCACGTCCGTCAGGGTCGAGCACTACGCTCACCCTGGCGGGCTATTTTTATGCTCAAGCGTCGGCGGGGCGGGAGAGTATTGACATTTGATAATACTTATGCTAATATGAAAGTATAAGGTAACAAAACAAACATATGCTCAAGATCAATCACTCACACCACTTTTCGCTCCCTGAATTCAACTTAACGGGTGGCTCGATGGAACTCAGCCCGGTCCCTATCAGCGACGGCGACGAACTGGCTCGCGCCATCGACAATGACGTCGTCGACCACGATAACGCCTGGCAGCTCGTCGAACGACCTGACCCGGACAGTCTGACTCGTTTTTGGACAACCGTCGAAGCCGACGTTGCCCAGGACCCAGAGTGGTTCAACTTTTCGGCTGACTGACATTTACAAACCGCCTCACATCTGTTACGCTACTTGACTGTAGCAACTAATAGAAGTAGGGAAATCATTGTGAAAGCAGTAGTAAGTGTCGGCGGCAAGCAATATCTTGTCTCTGAAAACGAGTCCCTCCTGGTGGACCGCCTCCCGGATGGAACCAAAGAACTCGCGCTGAAGCCGCTGCTGGTGATCGATGGTGATACGACGACAGTCGGAACACCAGAGGTCGCAGGGACAACCATTACCGCCAAAGTCATTGACGATGAAGTCAAAGGCGACAAGATCCGCGTTATCCGCTTCAAAGCCAAGAAGCGCGTTCATAAGGAAATGGGACACCGCCAGAAGTACTCACGCATCCAAGTCGGCAGCATCGGTAAATAACCGAACTGACCGCAGATACACCACGTCCGACCGGGCGTGGTTTTGTTTTCACGCTCATGCTATACTACGCCTTGAAACGAGGAAATAGACAGTGTCAAAAGCGACCGTGATCGCAGTTACCAATCAAAAGGGCGGCGTCGGCAAAACAACGACGACGATTAACCTGGCGTATTGTCTGGCCAAAGCCGGCAAGAAAGTGCTACTGGTCGATCTGGACCCACAGGGCAACGCCAGTAGTGGTCTTGGCATCGATAAGAACGAACTCGAGCTGACGACGCGCGACGTCGTGCTGGGCACGCAGCCATTGGCAGCGGTTATCAGGCCAACCGAAACCAAACGGCTATGGATTTTACCAGCCACGCCAGAACTGGCCGACGCCGAGGTCAAACTAGCTGGGGCCGAGCGACGCTTTTCGCGCCTCAAGGACGCGCTGGGCGGGGCGGAAGGCTATGACTTCGTCTTGATCGACAGTCCGCCGAGCCTGAGTTTACTGACGGTCAACGGCTTGATCGCGGCTGATTACCTGTTGCTGCCGGTCCAGGCGGAGTTTTTCGCCATGGAAGGCCTGGGGCAGCTACTTGAGACGATGAGTTTGGTCCGCAAAGGGCTCAACCCGACCTTAGAGCTGATCGGCGTACTGGTGACGATGATGGACAGCCGGACGGTGCTGAGCAAGCAGGTCCTGGGCGAGATCCAGAAGCATTTTCCCGGCAAGGTGTTTGATACAACCATTCCACGCAACGTCCGTATCGCCGAAGCGCCGAGCCACGGCGAACCGGTCGGTAAATACGACAAGTGGAGTAAGGGCGCGCGGGCCTATAATTCACTCGCGAAAGAAGTCTTAAACCGTGTCAAATGAACCTGTCTGCGCGCGAATGGCTGCGGCGTCGGCTCCAGTGCTCATTCACCGTACCTTTGAGTACGGCTCACTGCGCGCTTCACCGTCTTCTTGCCCTTCATCACGCACACCGGTTCATGAGCTTGTAACGAGAAAGAGAGGGTAATCATATGGCACGAAGTAGTGGACTAGGGCGGAGCTTCGCCTCATTGATTCCGACCGACGTCTTGGACGAAACGTTTGACCCGACGGCCGACGGGCAGATGTCAGAGCTGCGGTACGTGCGACCCGACACGATCACGGCCAACCCGGATCAACCGCGGCGAACCTTCGACGAGGACGCGCTGGCGGAGCTGGCGGAATCGATCCGCGAACACGGCATTATTCAGCCCCTGGTCGTGACGCCCGCCGCAGGCGGCTACCAGATTGTTGCCGGTGAACGCCGCTATCGCGCTGCGGTGCTGGTTGGGCTCGACAAGCTCCCGGTCATCGTGCGGACGGTCACCGAACAGCACAAGCTGGAGCTGGCGCTGATCGAGAACCTGCAACGAAAAGACCTCAACCCGCTAGAAACGGCGACGGCGTACCTGAAACTGCACACGCAGTTCAATCTGAGTTACGAACAAATTGGCCAGCGCGTCGGCGGTAAGGCCGTCAGTACGATCAGCAATATCTTGCGCCTGCTGCAGCTACCCGACGACGCCAAACAGGCCCTCGTAAGCGCTCAGATCAGCGAAGGCCATGCCCGGCAGATTTTGGCCCTGGGTGAAGAACCGGCCGTTCAGACTGAACTGTTAGCCCATATCATCAAAGAAGGCTGGAGTGTACGTAAAGCCGAGCAGTACGTCGTCGGCTACAAACGCGGCGAACGCGAACCGGCGAATCAGCAGCAAAGCGCTATCAAATCGACTCGCGTCGAAACACCGTTTACGAAGCGCCTCAGTACCAAACTATCACTACCGGTTAAGCATAAGACAACGGCTAAGGGTGGGCAGATTATTATTAGTTATAGTAATGACGAAGAATTGAGCACTTTAGAGAAGCTTTTGTAGATTTTTCGATAGTCTTTGTAAAACAGATATAAGTGGCATTGTTCTGGAGACCCAGAACCAGGTCCTACTTTTGGCCATCGCCTCAAAAGTAGCAAAACGGCTAGGCTAGATGACGGCTCGCCGGGTCGCGGACAACGCCACGCAGCGTGCCTGCGGAACGAACCTTAGCGCTATGGCGCCAAGAACCGGTCCAAAACCATGTATTTAATTATTTGTTTTGGACATGTCCTCGGCAATGACTCGCCGCGTGACGCCATCCACGCCTCGGGCGTCGTCAGATAGCCGGGTTAGTTGCTGTCTATTTTTGTTCGCCCTCTGAGGGTGTTTGCGTCCGAACAACTTCATTCACGATCACTAGATGAGTCATCTCGCCCACAGGGCGATGAAAGCCTCGGTCAACTGTTGCCGGGTATCTGCCAGCACCCGAGAACGCCGGGCACAATTTTGCTGAATCATTTGCGAGGATCAGTCAAAATTACTCAATTAAATAAATGAATTTTGACCGGTGCCTGAAAGGCCCGTTCCGCAGCAACAGCAAAATTGTGCCTGGTGGTCCCGGCGGGCTGGTAGCTACCCTAGCTGTTTTGTTTCTTTTGCAGCAATGCACAAAAGAAAAATCTGGTTCTGGATTTCCAGAACATGCAGCTAATTCTGGGCCACAAGAACATGTAGCTAGCTGACGCAGCCAGTGTTCTTTATCTAGAAAGTTCTAAACCCAGAAAACGGGAAGATCCGTAGCGCCACCGGACCGATCAAATCATGGTAGGGGATCGTCCCAAGCCCATTGCGTGAATCGAGCGAGTAACCTTCTTGGCGGTGATCACCGGAAACAAACAATTCTTTGTCGGGGATAACTTGGTCGACTTCACCGGCGGTTGGGCTGGATGGACCGGGGTGGATCTCGTCAACGAGTATGCCGTCTGGGTGCTGATCGTTAAATACCTTCATGACGCCGCCGGCCAGGACGACTCGCTCACCCGGAAACGCGATGACGCGCTTGACGATGTATTCGTCAAGTCCGCCTGGGAGCCAGTGCGGGTTTTTGAAAACGATGACCTGACCGCGCTTTGGGACGTAGTCGTTGGCCTGTAGATGAGCGAGACTGACGGTGACGCGGTTGACGATCAAGCGATCGCCCGTGTAGAGCGTCGGCTCCATACTTGGCCCGCTAACGCTGAAAGTGCGAAACAAGAACATATTGATCAGCGCGGCGCCAACAATAACGGCTAAGATGAAGCCGACGATGGACAGAAGGTCTTTTAGCCCCTGGTGTTTTTGGAGGAACGCGAACATACTCACCAGTCTACATGGACCGTAGTCTGAAAAACAGCGTAAAAAATGCTTACGCTCAGTGCATGGATGGTATAGTAGGTCACATACGTTTGGTATGAAACACACATCGAAGCAAAGCATGGAGGGATTTGTGGTACGGCGGCAGGCGCCGTCGCAGCGTCCGCAATTAGGAGCAGCACCCGGCAGCAAGCCGACAGCTCCTCATTCGTCGGGCCATGATTTCTTTGCGGGCGACCCCGAATCGGGCAGCGTCGAGTTGCCGCGACCACTTGGTGTTGCGGGCGCTGCTCCCGTTCATCGCAGCGACTTATCCGAATCGCTACAAGCGCTCGACCACAAGCCACCTTCGACCCTCAAAAAACGACCTGGCCGCTTACGCCGGATGCTGCATCCGACCAAAAAGAAGGTCATTATTTTATTCGTCCTCCTGATACTTGGTGTCGGCGGATTTTTTGCCTATAAGGTGTTTGCCAATACCAGCAGGCTCTTTAGCGGAAACGTGTTCGACTTACTCGGTAAGGGTGCTGTCTTAAAAGAGGACGCCAACGGCCGGACGAACGTGCTGATTTTCGGCACCAGCGAAGATGACCCGAGTCACCGGGATGCCGGGGCGAACCTGACTGACAGCATTATGCTTGTCAGCCTGGATCAAGACGCGAAAAATGCCGTCATGATTAGCGTGCCACGCGACCTTTGGGTCAAGTACGGCGAAGGCTGTATGAGCGGGTACGAGGGCAAGATCAACGTGGTGTACGAATGCGGCAGCGACGACGGAAAAGATGAACCGGCTGGCGCTAAAAAGCTGATGGGCATCGTCGGCGACGTATACGGCGTTGATATTCAGTACTATTCGCACGTTAACTACAAGGTCGTTCGCGACACGGTGAACGCGGTCGGTGGTGTTACCGTCCAGATCGACAGCGATGACCCACGCGGTGTCCTGGATCGAAACTTCGACTGGATGTGCAGATACAAGTGTAACTACGTTAAATGGCCCAACGGCCCGGCCAATCTCAACGGTGACCAAGCGCTGGCGTTAGCCCGTGCCAGGAACGCATCGGGTGGCTACGGTCTTGGTGGTGGTAACTTCGACCGCGAGCAGTACCAGCAGAAGATTTTGATTGCCATCAAAGACAAAGCCTCGAGTGCCGGCACACTGGCCAATCCTGTCGCGGTGACTAACCTGCTCGACGCATTAGGCGATAACGTACGAACGAATTTCTCGAGCAGTGAAGTTAAATCATTGATCAATCTCGCCCGTGACCTGCCGAGCAGCAGCATCAAGCGCGTCAGCCTGGTTGATGGCGGTAAAGCCGTCCTCACGACAGGTAATGTCAGTGGCCAAAGTGTCGTTAGGCCAGTCGCCGGACTATACAACTTTGACGACGTCAGGTCATACGTGGCTGGCAAATTGACGACTAGTACCGCAAGCACTACCCAGCCAACCATAGAAGTCCTCAATGGCTCTGACTACGGTGGCCTGGCCGGCAGTAAAGCTGCTGAGCTGAAAGCGGCTGGCTTCGCCGAAGTCTCGACCGGCGACACGCCAACTAGCGCCAGCTACCGTGATTTCGTCTGGTATGACCTGAGCGGCGGCAAAAAACCAGAGTCGATGAGCAAGCTCCAGTCGGTCCTTGGTACGGCTCCATCCGGCACGGTTCTGCCGAGCGGAGTCACCTCTGACGCTGACTTTGTTATAATCGTTGGCAATGAATCTTATTAAAACCGGTCTCAGCACTCCTTTCGAGTGCGAAAGCCGTTTTGGCGAGTACGACGTGTCTGGACTCGGACGGAAACGTACCCTAGGGTACGTTGACGGCCGATCCTGGCGCGACGTGCCGTCAAAACGGATTGCAGCAGAAAGGGCGTGCTGAGATGGGTTTGATAAAACGGCTTGGGCGACGCTCGCGCGTGAGCGACGTCGTCTACCGATTACTCAATATCGTCTATGCCGCCAGCTTGTTCTTGCTAGTGAGCCCAGGGGTAGGCCTGCCATATTTGGCCTATCTCCTTGTCGTGCTCAGTAAATGGCGCGTCTTTGCGGTCCGGCCACGATTCTGGTTTGCTAACCTGCAAGCGAATTTCATCGACTTTATGGTTGGCATCAGTGTTGTGACGTTGATGATTCTGGCCAGTGCCACCGTGCCATGGGCCGGCGCAATGCTTGCGGTGCTGTTTGCGGTGTGGCTATTGGTGCTCAAGCCGCACACGGCTCAGCGCTGGATGCTTGTGCAGGCAGCAGTCGGTCAGTTTATTGCCCTGATGGCGCTTTTTAGCCTGGCACACGATTTCGAGTTTGATCCTGTTATCACCGACAGCAGCGTCCTGACGGTCGTCCTGGCGTGGTTGATCGGGTACATGACGGCTCGACACGCGCTCAGTGCCTTCCGTAGCGAAGACGACCGGACCTTGCTGAGCTTGATCTGGGGCTTCGTCGTCGCCGAGATTGCGTGGCTGGCGCACCATTGGACGATCGCGTACCCACTGCTTAGCAAAGATCTCATGATTCCACACGTCGCCATCTTTATCACGCTCCTGAGTGTGGCGGCCATCGCCTGGTACCGGGTGCTCCATGTCGAGAGCGACAAAAAGGCCTTCACCGACGCCCGTTCCGTGACGATATTCGTGGTTGTCGTTAACGTCATCTTGCTTGTCTGGCGCTATGGTCTCGGCGACATCGCCTCGCTCTAAAATCTCAGTATTCTCTCAGCTAACCCCGTATAATAGGAGGTGATTATGACAGACAAACTTCCAACTCCCATTCCGCCCACGCCACTCATTCGTACCCAAGGCAAGCCACGTCGCCGTTCGTCGCTGAAATTACTCGGCCTTGGGCTATTTTGTTTTGGGCTCAGTTTTCTCGGCGCCTGGAGCGCACTAGCCGCAGGTCTCGTTGATAACGACGACACCATGACCGAAAAACGCAGCGTCGTCAGCCAGGAAGGCGAAGTCGTGGCAGATGTCGCCGAGCGGCTTGGCCCGAGCGTCGTTTCGGTTGTCACAGAGAGCCAAGCTTCGGTCGGCTTCCGCGAGTTCACCCGCCAAGGTGCGGGAACGGGTATCATCATCACGAGTTCGGGCTATGTCCTAACCAACAAACACGTCGTTGATGGTGCCAGCCAGGTTCAGATCGTCCTCAGCGACGGCACGAGCTACGACAATGTCAAAGTCGTCGGCAGTGACCCGGTCAACGACATCGCGTTTTTGAAAATCGAGGGTGGGCAAAATCTGCAGGCGGCGGCGATCGGCGATAGCAGCCAGGTCGAGGTCGGTGAAAAGGTGATTGCCATCGGTAACGCGCTAGGCCAGTACCAAAACAGCGTCACCTCCGGGATCATATCGGGTCTGGGAAGGCCACTTATCGCCGGTAGCGAGGCGGGTGGGGAAACCGAACAGCTCAGTAACTTGCTCCAGACAGACGCGGCGATCAACCCGGGTAACTCGGGCGGGCCGCTGGTTAATCTGAGTGGTGAAGTCATCGGTATCAACACGGCGATCGACGCCGAGGCGCAGGGGATTGGCTTTGCGATTCCGATCAACGACGCCAAAGGCCTTATCAAATCAGTCACGACCGATGGCAAAGTCAGCCGCGCGTTTCTCGGCGTGTCGCACGTCGCCGTTACGTCTGATGTCAAAAAAGAATTCAAGCTGAGCACCGATTACGGCGCGTACATCTATAACGAATCCGGCAACGCCGTCACAGCGGGCAGTCCGGCTGCGCAGGCGGGCTTAAAATCAGGCGACGTCATTCTGGAGATCGACGGCAAGCGCCTCAACGCCAACAACCCGCTTCTCAGCGCTGTCTCGGCCCACGTGCCAGGCGATAAAATCAGCGTTAAATATCTGCGCGACGGCAAAGAATCTACGGTCGAGGTCACCCTAGCGCAGTATCCAAATAGCTAGTCAAGTACTTCTGCGCGACTAATTAATTGCATTGTTCTGGAGACCCAGAACTAAGTCCTACTTTTGGCCATCGCCTCAAAAGTAGCAAAACGGCTAGGCGAGCCTCTCTCACGCCGAGAACCAAGCTGGCACAATGAACGTGCCTGCGGAACGAACCTTGGCCTTTGGCCAAGAACCGGTCCAACATCATTCTTTATAGGTGTATGTTGGACATGTCCTCGGCAATAACTCGTTCATCGTGCCAGCTTGGTTCTCGGGTTCGTTCAGATAGCCGGATTAATTGACTGCGGTTTTTACCGCCCTCCGGGCGGATGAAAAGAGACAGCAACTAACCCAGTCCATCTGCCTGGCCCCGAGGCGGCACAGTCCGGGCTGGCCGAATCATGTGCGAGGACATGTCAAAAATAGACAACTAAAATTATTATTTTTGACCGGTTCTTGGCCTGTCTCAGGCCAAGGTTCGTTCCGCAGCACCGGCCAGAACGGAATGGGTCGACCCGGCGGTCAGGCATTCGGACGAGTGTTTTTGCTTCTTTTTGCGCGGCGACAAAAAGAAGGGGTTGCTTCTTGGTCACAAGAAGTGCAACTGTACTGCAATGCACAAAAGAAAGCTTTGGTTCTTTAGTAAAAGAACATGTAGTTGATTCTGGGCCTCCAGAACATGAGACTGGTTATTAAATAAATAAAACTATTCCTGATTGAGTCGCAGCAAAACCCCATAGTCTTGTCGTGCAACAATCGCAAACTGGCGTGCATATGTCGCAATGTCCTCATGCTGCATAGGGTCGGCTTCAAGTAACAGATATCCACCCGGTTTCAGGGCGTCAGGTGACTGGTCAATCAGTTGTTTGATCAGCTCCAGGCCGCCATCACCGGAAAATAGTGCTTGGGCAGGTTCGTGGGCCGTTTCGGGCGATCGATCCCACGTCTTGTCCACATAGGGCAGGTTAGCGACGATGACGTCAAAGCGCTTTAGTATACTTTGTATAGCAAACACCCCAAGGAGATCGCTCTGTACAAGGTTGAGTTTCTTAACGCCGAGGCGCTTCGCGTTCGTTCGTGCAACCTCAAGAGCAGCGTCGCTAACATCGCTCAGCGTCACTTGTGCATCGGTCTCAAGGGCCAGGGTCAACCCGAGGCAGCCGCTACCGGTGCCGACGTCGAGCAGTTGGCCCGACAACCTATGTTGCTTCGCAAGCTCAACCAACATCTCCGTTTCGGGCCGAGGAATCAGCACATCTGGTGTCACTATGAAGTCACGGCCGTAAAACTCTTTTTGCCCGGTCAGGTAGGCAACCGGTGTCCGGCGCAATCGTTTTAAGACGAGTTGTTCGCCGTGTTCGAGCAGCGAGCCGCGTCGGGGACTACCTTTAAACTTGAGCGCCGTGCCAAACAGCGATTCGTCGCCATGGGCCGCCAGCCAGGCACGATCGACGCCGAGCATATAGCCTAGTAATACTTCGGCATCAAGCCGGGCGGTTTCGATCTTGGCGAGTTTGAATTGGTCGGCCGCTTTTTGGATCCATTGGTCATTTGTCATCTCAGTAGTGTAGCAGTCTGACGACGGTAAACGAGTGACTATTTACTCATTTAAGTAAATGTTATAAAATATGCGACGTTAGCAAATCGCTACGACCTCCGGAAGGACGCACATGTTACGAAGGCTGAAGGCACGACTCAGGCGGCACAAGGCTCCGAAGAAGTACGGCATCCCGCGCTACGGCCACGAGCGGACACGCATCGCTCGTCAGGTCCGGTACGGCCGACGGCGCTGGGGACGTTCGCCCCGTCGGCACGACTCAGGCGTCGTTGACGCCGTCAGTGATGGCTTCTTCTACAGCTGGCTGTCGACTCGTTCGTTCGGCAAGCCGTCGTGGCTGCACTGGCCATCGTTCGGCCGTAGCAGCTCACGCGGCGAGCGCCTGTCAGGTGGCGGATCTTCGAGTGGTGGCGGAAGCCTCCTAGGTGACTTCTTCAGCCTCTTCGACTGAGCGTAGCTCGCCTACGCTACAGGGCGGGGACCACATGGTTCCCGCCCATCTTATTGTATGAAATATTGACATTAGACATATTGTATGCTAATATATATTCAGTTCACATAAAAAACAAAAACTATCATGTCGGCACTTTCAATAGATCAATCACCACAACCCTATGAAATAACATCTCATGAAGGTCTAGAATTTGCCGATGTAGACACACTGATCGAACGTACTAAAACCGAAATACCGCCATTGACCGCAGAAAAAATTGCCGCGATAGATCAGCTTGATGAGTTCGGTGCTTCAGGTGATAAATCTAAAGCAACTGAAACGGCATTCGTCGTTGGTGTGCTGAGCGGTGTAAAACCTTCAACTATCATTTATCGCGATCGCTTAGGCGATGTTTCAGATCAAGGTCGTTTTGACGATACACTTGAAAAACTCGATCTTTCGCACGTGACTTATATGAGTTTTGGGCATGAGATAAATATTATATCGCGTCATCCTGAAATTGCTGATGCACTTGTTCAGGCGCTCGACATTCGAGCAGTCGATAGTGATGTTGCGCACCGACGAATCGGACAGCTGCTTGGTTACCCCGAGACAGCGACTGATTATTTTATTGAACGGTTATCTACTTTGGACACTACTGATGAACTGCCAAGGGTGGATAAGACTGATCTTGGTGAATTAGAACATTTCTCGCAACTTATCTTGTCACCGGAACATTATGAGGACGAAATTGCAGCCTATGTACGCCCCCTGGCCGATTCAGTTCACGTATTAGCACCTAAGACGTATGAACTTTTAACTGGTAGCGAAAAATCAAAACAAACTCGTCGTCATAAGATAGGTTCTGCTGTCGTAAAACAGGTAAAGAAATAAGGCATCTCGCCCGTTTACTTTAATGAACTACGTCTCGGCGCCGGCGGCTTTGAGCTCGCGCTCATAGGCTTGGAGTTTTTCGATTAGGTCGTCGATATCACCATTCAATGCCTGGGGGATGCCAGACCGGCTGTAGCCGATGCGGTGGTCGGTGATGCGGTCTTGCGGGAAGTTGTAAGTGCGTATCTTTTCGCTTCGGTCGCCCGAGCCGATCAGGCTGCGTCGTTCGGCTGTCAGCTTGGCAGCTTCGGCGTCGATTTTGATCTGCAGCAGTCGCGAACGCAGGACGCTCATGGCTTTGTCTTTGTTTTTTATCTGGGATTTTTCGTCCTGGTTCGTCACAACGAGGCCGCTGGGCAGGTGGGTAATACGCACGGCCGAGTCGGTTGTGTTGACGGACTGGCCGCCGTGGCCGCCGGCGCGGTAGACGTCGACTTTCAAGTCACCTGGGTTGATCTCGATGTCGGTCTCTTCAGCTTCGGGCAGGACGGCGACGGTGATGGTGCTGGTATGAATGCGGCCCTGCGATTCGGTCACTGGCACGCGCTGGACGCGGTGGACGCCCGATTCGAACTTGAGCTTCGCATACGGCGCATCGCCCTTGATAGCAAAGACGACTTCTTTGTAGCCGCCGGTGTCATTAGCCGACTGACTGAGCAGCTCGGTCTTGTAACTGTGTGTCTCGCACCAGCGCAAATACATGCGTAGCAGTTCCGCTGCGAACAGGCTGGCTTCGTCGCCGCCGGCGCCGGCCCGGATCTCGACAATAACGTTCTTGCCGTCGTTCGGGTCTTTCGGAGTTAGCATGATGAATAGTTTTTCTTCTAGGTCAGCGAGCTCGGTTTCGAGTTCGGGCAGTTCGTCGCGGGCTAGTTCGGCCATTTCATCGCCAGCAGAGATCATTTCGCTGGCCTCGACGATTTGTCGTTTCAAACTATCACGGCGTTCACCTTGGACGATCAGCTCGTCGAGCTCGACCAGACGACGATTTTTGGTGGCAAAATCAGCACTGGAAAAGGCATCTGGACGTGACAAAAAATCCGTTAGTTCCCGTCGCTCAAGACGTAGGTCGGCTAAATTCAGTTTGATATCAGACATGATTGCTTCCACTAAGTATAGCGTACGCCAGAGGTCCGGCGTGATTGACTGACGGTGGTCGTGTCTGTACCCTAAGAGAAGCGCAACGTACGATCGAGATAATGAAAAATAAATATTCGCTAGCAGCAAAAATCGGCCTACTGATAGGTGTGATCGGTGTTCTTTTTGTCGCTGGCAAGCTGCTGCTTTCGTCCTATGCAGCAACGCCAACGGCAGCCTTCGAAGCTGAAGCCGGGACGTTAGCGGGCGGGGCGACGGTGACTGATGCGACCGCATCGGCGGGCAAAAGCTTCAGGTTTACCTCCCCCGTGACGGGCACCGTACTCTGGAGCGGTAACACTGATGCGTGTGGCGCTGGCGGGTATCTGGCGCCTGGTTCCATTACCGGCGGTGCGTCGGCACCAGCATGCTCGCCCTATTCATCGGTACAGCAGCTTGGGGGGCAGGGGGTGAATGCGATCGTGGCAGGCCATACCCGTTCATCCAGAGAGAAGACTGCGCTTAAGATCACCATACCCGCTAATAAACAGCGCGAACAACCCTCATCAAAGTTCAAATGGAACCCAACGAGCAATGGCTCGGTTGACCACTGGTATGGCTGGTCACTGTATTACGATACCGATTGGAATCTTGGGGGCGGTATTACGAAAGAAATTAGTGGATCATATTGGCATAACCCCATTGCGTTCAGGACGCAAAACCCGAACGGATCTATGAATCTCTCAGGTGACATGAATATGAATAACGAAAATGGTCAACCATATGCCACATTTAGTACGC
>DASVSL010000095.1:0-6234 GCA_036388095.1 Saccharimonadales bacterium (SeqCode)
TAGCTACCATCACTCGCCCGTATCCGATAGGTCGTTTCGTAGAGTTCATTCTTACCTGTGTAGTGATCGGTCATGGCTTTCATAGCAGCGGCTTTATCATCGGGGTGAATCAGATCGGTGAAATGAGTGAAATGAATAAAATCCTTCGCCTCATAGCCAAGTACGTCCGTTTTATAGCGCGAGAACCGAAGCGCACCGCTTGGAAATTCCAGTGACCACCATGCCATATCGGCCGCTTGCAAGGCGCCTTCGATATGCTCGACATCAGTTTTAATCATGTCGTCCATATAGCAAATATATCGGTTTACCGACAATCCACAAAATGAAATCAGCGCATGATGCGTGACCACGCTCACATTCTGATCTATGGCTCACGCACCGAAGCAGATAAACAGCTGCAATCAAAAGCTGGACGCGTTAGCCGTAACTGAGTTTGTGCCTAACGTTTTGCTTCGTAGGAAGACATGAATCTCCCTAAAATAGACGCTTTTCTCGGTGGTATACTGGCCCTAACTCATGGCGCAGCTAAAAAATCAGTTCAAGACCGACTCTAAGGTACTCGTCGATCACGCTTTGGACGTGTTTTTTGCTGACGGAATCGCGGCTTCATCGCGGATCAGCCCGCAGTACCGGGAGCTTTGGAAAGACATGCAGCGACTGGTGACGAGTGGTGGCAAGCGTATCCGGCCGCATATGACCTTCCTCGCATTCGAAGCATTCGGTGGTCAAGACACATCGCATGTCACCCATGTGGCTGCCGCTCAAGAGCTGCTGCACCAATGCTTGCTCATTCATGATGATATTATCGATCGCGATTATACGCGGTACGGCGTTGATAATATTGCCGGCAGTTTTGAGGCTAAGTACCAAAGCTACGTCCACGAAACGACCGAGCGGACGCACTATGCCCACGGAGCGGCGATTCTGGCCGGTGACTTATTGCTCTCCGGTGCCTACAAATTGCTTGCGTTGAGTCCCTTAACGCCAGACACGAAAGCACAAGTGCAGACGATTTTTTCCGACTCCATCCTTGAGGTAGCCGGTGGCGAGTTGATGGACACGGAGTCAGCCTTTCGTTCGCCTGACGAAATCGATACGCTCGCGATTGCACGTTTTAAAACCGCCAGTTATTCGTTTACCGGCCCACTTATGACTGGAGCGGTCGCGGCGGGGGCTGAGCCCGCGACACTCGGATCATTGCAGAAGTTCGGGATTCATCTTGGTGTCGCGTTTCAGCTAAAAGATGATTTGCTTGGCGTTTTTGGCGATGAAGCGATCACCGGAAAATCAACCACGAGTGACATCAGCGAAGGCAAGTACACTTACTTGGTCGAACAGTTTCTGTCGTTAGCCCCCGAAGAGGATACGGCGTTATTCTACGAGAACTTCGGTGTCCGTAACGCTGATGATCACCGGATTGAGACCGTCAAAAGCCTGCTCGTTTTGTCGGGGGCTCGTGATGCCTGCCACGCGAAAATAGATCAGTACGAGGCAGTTGCACGGATGGCGCTCGAACAACTACCCATCTCAGTCGAAGACCGACGTAAATTTGAAGCGCTGATCGACACATCGCTGAAGCGGGATTTTTAATGGATCTCTACACTCAAACGGCCTATGAAAACGCAACTCAACTCACGCTGCGATACTCCAGCTCATTTAGCAGCAGCAGCCGCCTGTTTAGTCCGGCCATCAGGCGATACATTTATGGGATCTATGGCTTCGTGCGGATTGCGGATGAGATTGTCGACACCTACAAAGGGCCACACGCAGCCACGATACTTGATGAGCTCGAACATGATGCCTATCGAGCAATCAAACTCGGCTACAGCGCTAACCCGATCGTCCATGCCTTTGCCGACGCCGCACGCCGTTTTCAGATTGATACAGTACTTATCGCGCCGTTTTTTGACAGCATGCGGCTCGACCTACAGCCGCGACGGTACACTGCGGCCATGTATTCGCGCTATATTCATGGATCGGCCGAAGTCGTCGGGTTGATGTGCCTGCGCGTCTTTTGTGGACAGGAACAGTCGTTATATGCAGCGCTACGTCCTGGGGCCGAGAAATTAGGCGCGGCCTACCAAAAGGTCAACTTTCTGCGGGATCTCGCGAGCGACTATCAGGCCCTGGGCCGTTTGTACTTTCCGGGCGTTACCTATGATCAGTTCGACGAGGCTGCCAAAGCCGCCGTGATAGCCGATATCACCGCCGACTTTGCCGCCGCCTACCCCGCGATCGTACAGCTACCGACGACATCCCGCGGCGCGGTAATGACAAGCTACGTCTATTATCGATCGCTGCTGAACAAGCTAGACCGTGCCTCGGTCGAGACAATTAAAACCTCACGGCTCAGACTATCGTCACCCGCCAAACTAGCCCTTCTTAGCTCGGCGATCGTCCGATCAAAAATCACCTAGTCATGCGGCAAAAAGTGATCATCATCGGAGCTGGTATTGGTGGGTTAGCAACGGCGAATCTGCTGGCAAAAGCCGGCTACGAGGTTCATGTGCTAGAAAAGGCACAAACACCGGGCGGCCGGGCGGGTCAAAAAGTCCGCAGTGGCTTTCGCTTCGACACCGGTCCCTCATGGTATCTTATGCCTGGCGTCTTCGAACATTACTTTGGCTTACTTGGCCGCAGTGTCAGTGATTGCTTGACACTCACGCGGCTCAGCCCGGCGTACAAGGTATTTTATGAGAACACGCCGGCTCTAACTATCACCGGGGACCTTGCTACCGACGCCGCGACGTTCGAGCAAATCGAGCCCGGAGCCGGTCGTGCGCTCCGACGCTACGTCAAACAAAGCGATCAGATTTATGCATTGTCTTTGCAGTATTTTCTCTACAGCAATTTTGCACGAAAACGTGAGCTGCTCGCGCCAGCCATCGTTCGGCGCAGCGCCAGCCTACTACGGCACGCCTTCCGATCAATTGACAGTTATGTCAGTACCTTCGTGACTGACCGCCGCCTGAAACAAATCCTGGAATATCCAACGGTGTTTCTTGGCACTTCTCCGTACAGTGCTCCGTCGCTGTATAGCCTCATGAGTGCCCTTGATTTCAAGGAAGGTGTCTACTACCCCGAGGGTGGACTGTATGCCATCATCCAGTCGCTTGAGACACTAGGCCGTGAGCTTGGTGTTACCTATCACTACGGGACTAAGGTCACCCGTATTCTGACGCACAACCACGTCGCGGTCGGTGTTTTGACGACCGAACACGGCTCAATCAGCGCCGACATTGTTATTTCTAACGCTGATCTTCACTTTACCGAGACACAGCTACTCGAACCGCATGAGCAGACCTATCCCGATACGTACTGGAAGCAGATCGAGTCGAGCCCCAGTGCACTGCTGATGTATATCGGTATCAAAGGCAACCTCCCGCAGCTTGAGCATCACAACTTGCTGTTCGTTGACGATTGGAAACAAAATTTCGATGCCATTTTCGTCCATAAAACCATCCCACCAAAAGCGTCGATCTATATCTGCAAACCAAGCGCAAGCGATAGACAGGTCGCCCCAAATGGAAGCGAAAATATTTTCGTCCTGGTTCCGCTGCCGTCAGGTGTCACGATAAATGCTGCCGAAATTACCCGGCTGCAGCACCACTACCTTCAGCAGATCAAAGCCATGACCGGGGCCGACCTGACGCGTAACGTTGTCGTCAGTGAAACCTATGGACCAAATGATTTTTCCCATGACTTCTATTCGCGGCAGGGTTCAATGCTTGGCAGTTCCCACCTGCTAAAACAGAGCGCGTTCTTTCGAACGTCCAATATGAGCAAAAAAGTAAAAAACCTTTACTACGTCGGTGCCAATACCACACCTGGTGTCGGTCTGCCGATGTGCCTGATCAGTGCTGAGTTGATCTACAAACGACTCGCCGGCGACTCGCGTGGTGGTCGGGTGACGCAGATCTCACAATTATCAGGCGGCGAAACGTGATGGTTCATGGGGTGTATCTATTCGGGCTGTTACTGTCATTAGCCGGGTTGGCAACGCTTGATTGCCGGTTCCGTTTAGCCTTTTGGCACGATGCACGCAGAGCATGCCTGACGATCGTAGCTGGGGTCGGGTTTTATATCGTCTGGGATATCGCTGGTATTTGGCTTGGTATCTTTCGACGCGGCGACAGCCAGTATATCCTGCCGTTCGAGGTATTCTCTGAGTTTCCGCTCGAAGAGGTGTTTTTCTTGCTGCTTCTTACCTATACTGCGCTGCTGCTTTACACAGGAGTCAACCGGCAATGGCCACGTACGTAATTCTCAATCTAGTGTTCCTGGTGCTGGCGCTGCTTTTGCTCACCATCAGCCGCTGGCGGCCCACGCGGCACTGGCTGATCGTCCTTGGCGCGCTACTGCTACTGACGGCCGTGTTCGATTCGCTGGCAATCTGGCTCGATTTCTTTTCGTACGAACCGTCCAAACGACTCGGCATCGATCTTGGCCTCGCCCCGATTGAAGATTATATCTACAGCCTGGTGGCCGCACTATTGATTCCCGCTTTGTGGCAGCTATTCGGAACATCAGACACGTCAAAGGACACGCGTGCGTGAACAGTTGATTCGGTTATTTTGGATATCGCGTCCCGTCTCTTGGGTCAACACGGCCTACCCGTTCGCCGCCGGGTACCTGCTTGGCGGTGGCGGTTTCGACTGGTTGCTATTTGTCGGGACGGTCTTTTTCTTGATTCCGTATAACCTGTTGATGTACGGCGTAAACGATGTCTTCGACTATGCGTCTGACGTGCAAAACCCGCGTAAAGGCGGGGTTGAAGGTGCCAGTGTCGCCAAGGCTCATCACCGCTCTGTCCTGGTAGCAGCGGGCAGTATAACTGCTCCGTTCGTCCTTATACTGCTGCTACTCGGTACGACGCTCGCCAATCTGTGTCTACTGGTCGTGCTCTTTTTTGTGCTTGCCTACAGCGTGCCATATCTGCGCTTCAAGGAGCGGCCGCTTTTGGACTCTATCACCTCAAGTATTCATTTCGTTGGCCCCCTCCTGTACGGCTTGGTCGCAACCGGTTTTGACAGCGCTGCAACCGTCGTTCTTATCGCCTTCTGTCTATGGGGAATGGCGTCTCATGCGTTCGGAGCGGTCCAGGATATTATCCCGGACCGCCAAGGCGGCATTCACTCGATCGCGACCGTGCTTGGCGCTCGCCTGACGGTATGTCTGGCGTTCGCCCTGTACTGCGTCGCGGGAATCGTTTTGTTTTACTACCCGATGCCAACGCCTCTACTGTGCGGTGTCGCACTCCTCTACGCACTCAACGTCGCCCCGTTCTTGTCCGTGTCTGATGCCGATTCAGGCCGATCCAATTCGGCGTGGCGCCATTTTATTGTCCTTAATCTGTTTGCGGGTTTCTGCATCACGATGCTTTTGCTCTACCTCGTGCGTCAGTAACATGCGAATTTCCGTCGTTATTCCCGTCTTTAATGAAGCAGAGATACTTGATCGTTGCCTGACGTCCGTCGCTGCTCAAACTCGCCCGCCCGATGAGATCATCGTCGTCGACAATAACTGCACTGACCAGTCAATGACGATTGCCGCCGGTTACCAGCACGTTCGGATTGTCCGTCAACCGATACTGGGCATTATGCCCTCGACCGCTTTGGGTTTTGATCACAGCCGTGGTGACCTGATCGTCCGCTGCGACGCTGACAGTATCGTTCCGCCATCGTGGCTCGCCAACATCGAACTAACGTTTCACGATACACCATCACTTATCGCCCTGACGGGGCCCGGGTCGTTTTATGGCTGTCACCGTCTGACTGCGCTCATCGCCGAAGTCGTATATATGCAGGCATACTTCGTGCTGACCCATGCCGCCCTGTCCCACCCGCCGCTATTTGGGTCGAACTTTGCCATCAGACGAGAAAAATGGGATGAAATCAAACGATCAGTACACGCGAATCGTGCTGATATTCATGATGATATGGAGATAAGCATTCATCTCGACCCGCGAGACCACGTTATCTATGACCCACGGCTGCGGGTGGGGATATCGGGCCGGGCGCTGCAAATCCGTGGCATAGGTCGACGTGTCGTTCGAGGGTTTCGGACGCTGCTACTACATTGGCCCGACCAAGCACCGTGGCGCCGATGGAGTCAGCGATTACGTACACAAAGATAGTACCGGTCTGAGATAGAGGACTCTCACCCCTCGGTGTACTATAGCCATATGAACGTACGAACTATCTCAAGCGGTACGGTACACACATTGCCTGCTGA
>DASVSL010000096.1:0-13710 GCA_036388095.1 Saccharimonadales bacterium (SeqCode)
TAGCGTGTATGTGATGGATGAGCCGACCACGGGGTTGCATCGCTCGGATACAGTACATTTGGTCGATATAATGAACCGACTCGTCGACGAAGGTAATACTGTCGTAGTGATCGAGCACAACACCGATATCATGCGCAATGCCGATTGGATCATAGATATGGGGCCAGAAGGCGGTAACCGTGGCGGTAGAGTGGTGTTTGAAGGCACGCCAAAGGATCTGAAAACGAGCACACAATCCATAACTGGACAGTACCTATAAATGATGGAGACATTCAACGATATTCCGGTCATGTCGTTTGAAGATAGTCGTGCATGGGAAACATGGCTGAAGGCAAATTATGATCTGCAAACAGGCATATGGATGAAAGTTGCACGTAAAGACTCAGGTATTGCATCTGTATCACTGACTGATGCCTTAGACATATGCCTTTGTTACGGCTGGATTGACGGACAGCGTCGATCATATGACAACCTGTTCTTTTTGCAAAAGTACACTCCCCGTCGTAAAAAGAGTTTGTGGTCAAAGGTGAATATCGAGAAAGTCGCCACACTCATTGCCGCAGGACGCATGCAAGAACCAGGACAGAATGCCATTGATGCTGCGAAAAAAGACGGCAGATGGGATGCTGCCTATGAATCACAAAAGAACGCAACCGTACCGCCTGATCTCGAGACGGCATTGGATAAAAATCTCGACGCGAAAGAATTTTTCGCTTCATTGACTCGGGCCGAGCGTTACTCAGTTCTGTGGCGTCTGATGACGGCGAAGAGTCCGGAGATGAGACAACAACGGTTGGAGAAAATGGTTGATTTACTCAAATCAGGTACAAAAATATAAGCAATAGCTGAAGGATACCTCTTTGTGACTCGGTACTGCTCCCTGGATGCACATGCATCCATTTCCATTTGCCGTGAGCTGATATAGGACTACTATTAGGTAGAATCAACTCAACAGATAGGAGTGTAGAAATGGCGAAATATATCGATGGATTTGTACTGGTAGTGCCGAAGGGCAAAGAGGCTGAATACCAGAAAATGGCCGAACTGGGGCGTGATTCCTGGATGAAGCATGGTGCACTGCAGTACTTCGAATGTAGAGGTGATGACCTCAAGCAGCAAGAAATGGGTGACGAAAAATCACGAGCGTTCGCGGAAATGACCGGCGCAAGTGATGAGGAGAATGTCTGGTTTGCATTTATTGTTTTCAATTCGAAAGAGCATCGCGACGAAGTAAACAAGAAAGTCATGCAAGAGATGGAAGAAAGCTATAGTGAGCAAAGCGATTTTTCAATGCCGACTGATATGAAGCGGATGGCGTACGGAGGCTTTGCAGTCGCAGTCGAAGGGTAGATAGGAAACGTACTGGTTCGCAAGAGTGCCCCTTTGGCATAGGTGGCGAACACTGAGATAGGTAGTGCATTGCTGCTAATTCCGGCATACTTGCTAGTTGCCATGATTCATAAAAACGTCGACATCAAACTCTCCGTTATACGTTCAGCTCGTATTGACAGTGATTGCATGTCGGTATATTTCGTCCGTCCGATCGGTTTCGAGTATGAAGCTGGTGACTGGATAGACATTAACTTCTCAGGAAAGCGGCCAAGTGGCGGGATCACGTACTCGCTGTCGTCATCACCAACCGAAAGCGAACTCGCAATTACGTTCAAACGAGGTATCAGCCCGTTCAAAAAGGCTCTACAAGGCCTGCAGCCGGGCAATGAGATGTATATCAGTCAATATGGTAATGACTATAACTTTCATCTGAAAGAAAACCGCACAAGCGTGTTGATCGCGGGTGGCATTGGCATTGCACCGTTTCGAAGCATGATCAAAGAGATGTTCGATACCAAGAACAAGAATGAAGCTCTGCTGATTTACCTGAATAAGGGTGTTTCGTTCGTTTTTTCTGATGAGATACGTTTTTGGAACCAGCAACTACCAAACCTCAGTGTCAGATACATTACTACGGAAGAATTGAATAGAAAGAAGCGTGAAAAATTGCTGATTGATACAGTGAAGAACTCGGCTGATTACTACTACATTGCAGGACCAGAAACTATGGTTGAGTCTACCGAACATCTACTGATTGATACTGGCATTGAGCCGCGGTATATCCGCATAGACAGCTTTGGTGGCTATTAGTTTGGCGAGTCTACCAACAGCGAAAGCTATTCTGATTGCTACCCAGGCGGCGAACTGCTTGTATTGTTGGAGGCATTTTGACTACCCCTAATGCTAAGCTGAATCTATGCTTGTAGGCGTCGTTTCTGATACTCACGATAACCTGGCAACTGCTAAGGCTGCATTCGATTTCTTTGCTACGAAGGGCGTGAAATTAGTTGTGCATTGTGGCGATTGGAAAAGTCCGGCTTTTCTTGCCGACTGTGCAACATATGCCGAAAAACTGAAGCTCGAGATACGGGGAGTACTCGGCAACAACGATAAAGAAGTTGCCGCGATGCTGACGGTTGGTGCGGAAAATGAAAATCTGACAGCGGCAGAAGGCGTACTGGAAATGGTGATGTATGGCACACGCATCGCCGCGTATCACGGTCATCATAAGCCGACGTTACGAAGAGTCATGGAAAGCGACGAATATGATGTTGTGCTGCTTGGTCACACGCATAAGCCACTGATCATGCACGAAGCGAATACGTTGATCGTCAATCCTGGCTCAACAGCCTTCGCGATCCCAAGAAGTAAAAGCTGGAAACCGACGGTAGCGATCGTCGATCTTGTGACGGTGTCGGCCGACATGTATTACCTTCATGATGATGGCTGGCGTGTAGATGCCTGATTCATCATTCTCGCGCGGTGGGCTTATCGATCAGCTCATGTACGAAAAATTCACCCAGGAACAGGCGGTGTACGGAGCAAATGCCGTGGGGCTATAGGCTACTTTACTGAGTAAAGTTATCCCAAAACTAACGATCGGCCCGGACATATTACCCGGGCCGATGATCTAAAGACTACTTGTTGCTGTTATTCAAACAAGGTTGGCTGTGTCTCGATAATGCCAGCTGCAAGTGCATCGGCGATTGTCGATACCTGCACCAGTGCCTGTGCTTCTAACTGGTAGGCCAGGCTGAAGTCACCAGCCGCGAATGCAACGGTAGACTGATTGATCAGATCCTCATGCTCGCTCAAAAGTCCATACACTGCATCGTACGGCAAGACCGGTATAGCTGTAGAGAAGAAGGTTGCAATTTCTTGCAAGTACTCCTGAAGCTCCACTGCTGCGGCGGCCTTGGCTGACTCGTCACCAGCTGCTGCCGCGATGGCGTAGTTATTTGATTCTTCAATATGCTCACGGAACATTTCTGAGAACTGAGCCTGTGCGTCTGCGCCGTAGATACTGCCAACAGCAGCTGCTAAGGCGTCGGAGTTGGCGAGCTGTGCCTGAACACCGGCCTCTACTTCGGCAGCTGATGCGCCACCAGCGATACTGTGGTTTACCGTGACATTAGTGGTGACATGCTCGCGAAGAAGGTTATTGAGCCCGACGCGCAGGTTTGCACTCGCCTGAAGCTGTTCTTCATGCTTTGCCTTTTCTTCGTGATGTTTTTGCTTTTGTTCATCATGATGCGCAGATGCCATCGCTGCATGATGCGCGCCTTGAGAATGATCGGTATGCCCTGGTGTGGCCGACGCGACACCACCGCTGAGCGTCAAGGCACTCACGGCTATGGCAGCTGCCAAAAACATTGATTTGCTATTTGGGAGAGATAGTTGTCGTTGCACAGTAGTCTCCTGTCTTCGATTAGTACTTGCTACACTTGAGGCTGTTTTTACATAAGCCTCATAACACCTTAACGACAATCCCAATATCTGCCTGTTAGATTCCTAACCCGGAAAAATGGGACAACATGATATATGTATTCATTGTTGATATAATTACTTTATGGCAAAAATACTTGCAGGAATGACGATATCGCTGGACGGTTTTATTAATGATCGTCAAGGTAGCGCGCAAAGCCTTAGCCCTGATTTCGATGAGCTTCTCGAATCAGCGTCCTTTAAGCGGATGATCGAAGACACTGGTGCGATTATCATGGGTAGAAATACGTATCAGATGGCCGACCCATTCCTATGGGTGACAGATGACTATGAATTTCAACTGCCTATTTTCGTCCTGACGCACACTCCACCGACTGAATATCCGGAAGGGAATGACAAACTAAGCCTGACATTTGTGACCGATGGTATTGAAAGCGCGATTACTCAGGCGAAAGCTGTGGCGGGCGACAAGATGGTGCAGGTGATTGGTGGCGCGGATACCATCCAGCAATGCCTCAATTCGGGACTCTGCGACGAATTACAGATCGATGTCATGCCGGTGCTTCTCGGCGGAGGGCTACGATCATTTGAAAATATAGACACCGATTCTATCAAGTTAGAACGAGTTTCAGTCGAAGAAGTGACGCCCACACGAACAAGTATCTTGTTTCGAGTAAGGAAGACGAATTGATGAGTACAGTCTCAGCGATCGAGTAGTATGGAGGGATGACTACACCCTCGCAACACGTTATTATTTTTTCGCATGGCTTCGGCGTCCGTAAAACCGAACGCGGATTATTTACTGCCATCGCCGATGCATTGCCCGATGCGCACTGCGTTATGTTCGATTATTATCCGGTGAACGACGAAGCAAATACACTGACCGTAAAGCCGCTGAACGAACAGGCGCTCAAGTTGCGAAAAGTCATCAACACGGCGAGGATCGAATATCCAGGTGCAATTCTTGATCTCGTGTGTCACTCGCAGGGCTGCATCGTGGCAGGACTCGTGAAGCCTCGCGGCATACGCAAGGTCATTATGCTCACCCCTCCGGACGATATCAGTGAGGCAACGCTTGCCAAACGGCTGAGCGACCGCAACGGTGTCAAGATTGACGTTACTGTCCGAACGCGGCTGGAAGGGACGGATGGAAGTAAGACGATTATCCATCCCGACTACTGGCAGAGCCTGGCCGGTATAAAACCAGTGAAGCTATATAACCGACTGGCACGGTTTACGCAGCTGCGCATTATCAATGCCACACAGGACGAGATATTAGGCGACGTCACTATGGAAGGCATAGATCCGTCCGTTTCGCTCGTCACACTGCACGGTAATCATAATTTTGATAGCGAAGACGACCGGAAACGGATCCTTTATATTTTGCAAAAAGAGCTTGCGACTAACTGATGCCGTAATGAGCTATGTCTGTAACCCCGTGCGCTGTCGTCACGTAATGAGTATTCAGTAGTTACGATCACCTCAGCGACAGACCATGCTTAGCCAATTCGTCTTTTAAGACGCGCACTGCCTTAGGCCCAACGCCGTGGATGAGCAGCAATTCCGATTCGGTAAACACAGTGGCATGTTTGAGGCTGACGATTCCGTTGGCAACGAGCGCACTTACGGCAACGGCGCCCATAGCAGCCGGGAAATCCAATGGTGCATCAGTCATATCGAGTAACTATCGTCTAAGGAGCGCGCTTAGTTTGATTCGCTCACTATATTCCAACGTGCCGAGGCGGAATGCTTTTGCGGTAAGCAGCACGGTCAAGACCGTCGCGAGCGTGAGGATAGCTAAGGACACCAAGCCTTCGAATGGGCTCAGGTTGCCGGCGGCATTACGTAGCAGTACGCTGGTTGGTGCAGTGAGTGGAAAGTACGTCAGTATTTGCGTGAAGACCCCAGAAGGCTGGTTCAATATGGCTTCCATACCCCAGAACGGCACGGCCGGCAGGATGAAGAACACCGTCGAGAACCCGCTGGCCTCTTTTGATGATGGAAATATCGCGCCGATCATCGCCATGAGCGCAACGTAAAAGATAAAGCCGACAACCAAAAAACCGATGCCGATACCGATTTCAAACGGCACGATGCTGAGTTGATTGAGATCGATCGGTAGCGAAAGATCGTTGCCAAAGGCGCGCGCCACGATGTACGCTGCGACCGCCATTAGCCCGATGATCGCAATTTGCGTCAGGGTGACGAGGATGATGCCGAATAGCTTACCCAGTATGAGCGTGCGTGGTTTGACGTAACTGAGGACCATTTCTATCGATCGGTTCTCTTTTTCCTCGGAGACTGAAGTGAGGGCGTACGATACTGAAAAGACGAGAATGATATAAAACAGGATCAAAAAGGCGCCGGGAACGACGTACTCGGTAAATGCACGAGCAGGCTTACCATTTTTATAGCTTAGTAAATCGCCTTGGCCGCCTGCCACGGCAAGTGCTGCGACGTTATCATCGAGTGGTGCGAGGAGGCTTTGTTGCAAAACGGTTTTGCCGATTTCAGACACGATTGCCCCGTTATCTTTTTCGGAGTTATCAGAGAACAGCTGGTAGCTGCCCGATTTTTGTAAATTGTTCGGGTACACAATGAGCCCGTCGAGCGTTCCGTTTTTGACGTTGTCTTCGAGCGTAGCGAGTTCTGACGGAGCATTTGATTGCAGCTTGTATGTCTGAGCAATACTGGGATCAATCAAGCCACTTTCGTCGACGAGTGCGACGGATACCTTTTCTTTGGTAGGGTCGATGTCTGTCGAGTCATCCGTCAGTACATTGATTAACGTGATGATGGCAATGAGAATAGGTACAAATATAAGTGAGATCCAGAACGACGGCTGCTTGATAATCGTCGTGTACTCATGACGCACCACGGCGCGAAGCTTGTGGTTTTTAGACATCAGACTTCTCCTCGTAAATCGATACAAAAATATCCTCGATAGACTTCATGTCAAATGACTTTTTCAACTCATCTTTTGAGCCATACGCCTTGCGGACGCCATCTTTGATGATCAGGACTCGATCGGCTAAGCGTTCCACCTCTTCCATCATGTGGGTGATGTAGATGACGGCCGTGCCCTTGTCTTGGTATTCCTCGACGATCTCAAGGAGGAGCTTGCGATTAATTGGGTCAAGGCCTTTGGTCGGTTCGTCGAGAATGAGTAACTTGGGATTGTTGATGATGGCGACGCCAAGCTGGACCTTTTGTTGCTGTCCGCCTGATAATTTCTTGATCTTTAGCTTGGCTTTGTCCGCCAGCCCAACCCGCTCAAGAAATTCCATCGAAAAATCATGGGCGTCGCTGCGCGCCATACCTTTTAACTCGCCGAAATACGTCATCACGTTGATGACGGTACTTCTAACATAGAGTCCACGCTCTTCTGGCAAGTAGCCGACCATGTTCGAATGCTCGGGTGTGTAGCGAACGCCGTTGATCAATAATTTGCCAGAAGTTGGTTGATAAATATCGAGAAGTGTACGTATAGTTGACGTCTTGCCTGAGCCATTGGCACCGAGGAGGGCGAATATTTCGCCAGGCTGTACCTCGAATGATACGTTGCTAACGATTGGCTTACCGCCCAGCACTAAGTTGAAGTCTTTTACTTGAACGATCGGTTGTATGTTAGTAGCCATAAGATACCTCTATTAAAGCATGGACTCGGTGCTTCGTATGCCGCACCGCTTTTGATTACTGGCGAAGGATATTCTCCACCGCTTTGCCACGAGCCAGTTCATCGATCAACTTATCGAGGTAGCGTATCTCTTGCATGAGTGGGTCCTCGATGTCCTCAACCCGCACGCCGCAGATGACTCCTTTGATTGACTTGCGCGACGGATTGAGTCGAGGAGCACGAGCAAAGAATGTTTCAAAAGTGGTCTGTTTGGTCAGTTGTGTTTCTAGCTCGGCCTCGGTGTAGCCGGTGAGCCAGAGAATAATCTGATCGACCTCTCCCTTCGTACGGCCTTTTTTCTCGGCTTTCGCGACGTAGAAAGGATAAACGCTGGCAAAGCTGGTGATATAAATGCGTTGCGATGCCATGCCCTCATTGTACAACCGAGTTGATAACGACGTATGATAGATACATGAGAAAAATTATTGTCTTATCGTTCATCAGCCTTGACGGGGTAATGCAGGCGCCTGGCGGCCCGGATGAGGACACCTCGGGTGACTTTAAATACGGCGGATGGACAGTCCCGTATTGGGACGAGATGTCTGGCGATGCGATGGATTCACAGATGAGCATGCCATTTGACCTGCTACTGGGCAGAAAGACGTATGATATCTTTGCCGACTACTGGCCGAAGCAAGACCTGACAACCGAGCCCGCGGGAGCTTTTGACAAAGCGAAAAAATACGTCGTATCAGCTTCATCCCCCGAGCTGAGCTGGGCGAATTCCGAACTGGTTGATGGCGATGTCGTCGCAAAGCTGACAGAGCTCAAACAGCAAGGCGGTCCGATGCTGCAAGTGCATGGCAGCGGCAACATGATTCAAACGCTGCTGAAAAACGATCTTGTCGACGAGATATGGCTGAAACTATTTCCGCTGACCCTTGGCGGTGGCAAACGTTTATTTGCCGAAGGCACTGTGCCGACTGCATTTGAACTTATTGAGTCGAAAATAACGCCAAAAGGTGTGATATTCGCCAATTACAAACGCGCCGGTGAGGTTACGACAGGATCATTTTAGTCAGAAAATGATCCATACGGCACGGAAACAACACGACACAACAGATGTTAACTACGGTATGTAGAGTAAGTGCCGTTACTTTACCATCACGTTGTCTAGATTCGCCTTTATGCCTTTGAGAAGCGCGAAGGTGACTTTGTCCATGACGGCGCCGTCAAAGTTAGTGTGCTTCACGACGGTGTGATGGAACGACACGTTCTCAAGAACCGTGTTGTGAAAGGTAGCATTTTTAAGCGACGAACTGTCGAAAGTTGTGCCATGAAGCGTTAGTCCGTCAAACGACAGTGCGCTTATATCGGCTTGCTTGAAATGTGTGTTGTCCAGAGTTGCGCCACTGAAAATTGCACCTTGTAGGGCGCACCGTACGAGTTTTGCACCGCTGAGGTTCGCGTCGGTGAAATTTACCTGCTGAAGATCACTACTGTCGAATACTGCCGCTGTAAGGTCTGCGCCGATGAAGCTCGCGCCGTTTAAGGCAGCTGCCCGAAATTTCGTCTTCTGGAGAGCGGAGTGGTCGAAGTTGGTGCCCATAAGAGCGCTCAGGCTGAAATCTGAACCCGACAGGTCAGTGTCAGACAAGTCGGTGTTTTCCAGTGGGATTGCCCGGAATCGTGCTTCGTTGCCAAAGACACCTTTGATCCCATTGACAATCGATTTTCCGAGGGTCGCTTTGTCGTCCGTCTTGGGCTCATCGTGGGCGACGTGACCCATAATCTCTGTGACGTCGCCGAATGACTCGACGGTGAGTTGGTACGCTTCGGCATCGCTTTTGCCGCTCGCTTTTAAATCGTCGTACTTTTCTTCGAGGTTGTTAAGTAATTCTTGTATGACGTCTTTACGTGCCGGAAAGTTGCCGTAGGGCTTGAACGCGTCGTCAAGAAATTGGCTAAGGTTAGTTTTCATAGGGCCTCCTTTAGAGTATTTTTTCTAGGATCATCTGTGCATAGCGCCAGTTGTGCATGTTTTCTTCGTATTGTTTAGTGCCGCCAGTTGTGATGCGGTAATATTTGCGTCGGCCACCATGCGTCTCATCTCCCCAGTACGAGATAATGTAGCCGTCGTTTTCGAGTCGCTTGAGGCTAGAGTACATCGTGGCTTCTTTTAGTT
Source organism: Saccharimonadales bacterium (SeqCode) (assembly GCA_036388095.1). Lineage (GTDB taxonomy): Bacteria > Patescibacteriota > Saccharimonadia > Saccharimonadales > Saccharimonadaceae > DASVSL01. Next base: position 9,579 of record DASVSL010000096.1, read on the forward strand.
CGTACTTGTGGTCAGACAGTTCGTGAACGAGCTTCGTGATTTCGTAGCCGTATTTATCGCCAGAACTCAAGAACTTTAAGATGATCGTGTCCGTGTGGCCACGCAGAAGGTCTGACGTTAGTTTGTGATCGATCATATTTTACAATGTATATCGAAGTACTATTACTGTCAAGGTAATTATTTGTGATGGTCATGAAGCGTTTGTTATGCTGAGGCTAGGATCGGATGATAACGACGGGCTATCGCATTAGGATGCAGCAATGAGAACATCGAAAGACACTGCCGAACAACTGTTAGCACAACTGCGACAGGTTGCAGACGCACGTATTCACCCGATGATGGGCGAATATATCGTCTATGTCGATGAAAAAGTGATCGGGCAAATCAATCATAGCCAACTGTTCGTAAAAGTGACGCCGTTCGGTGAGCGCTTCGCGGCCGGGCTGAAACACGAGTCGCCTTACGACGGAGCGAAGCCAGCCATTGTTGTTCCACAGAGCAAAATCGACGACTCCGAGTGGCTACGGGCGTTCGTCGCAGGCACAGTAGCACAGTTGCCAGCTCCGCATAAAAAGTAGCCGCTCCAAGCCTCTGGCTGTTTGCTTCGTATATTGAAAACGTAGAGTCCATTGCCCCGCCACCCGTCGAGAGAAAAACTGGTAGGATAGCTAGATGACGCCAAATCGATTGAGTCACAAGCGGCGCCTACGCGTTGGCAGCTACGAGATGAATGTTCGCACCGCCAGTTCGCGGCCACGAGCCCGATCAATCGTTTTTGTGCATGGGATTGGTGTGTCGGGAACATATTTCGTCCCATTCGCCGAGGTCTGCGCCCGGGACTATTCTGTTCATGTCCTCGATCTGCCGGGGTATGGAACCACACCGAAGCCACCCCAGCCACTCACCCTAGAAGAGATGGCCGATGTCGTCGCCGACTATATACGCACCAGTGAGATCGACGAGGCAATCATTGTCGCGCATTCTATGGGGTGCCAAACAGCGGTCCATTTTGCCGCACGTCACCCAGAGCTATGCGCCAAACTCGTCCTCATCGGGCCGACGGCGAACAAAGACGAACGTCGCCGTATAGCGCAGGCGTACAGACTGTTGCAGGATACCTTCAAAGAGCCGCTGCGAGCTAACGGGCTTATCTTTGCCGATTATCTGCGCATGGGACCACTCCGGTACTTAAAAACCGCGCGCTTTATGGTCGACGACACTATCGAAACACACCTGAAGAAGGTGAGCGCAAACATACTGCTCGTACGTGGTGAGAAAGATTCCATATCGCCGCGACCATGGATGAACTACCTATGCCAGCAAACTACACGAGCGACGATGGTAGAGATTCCAGCCGCACCGCACGCTGTCCAGTTCAGCAAACCAAAGGAGCTTTTAGACGCATGCGACGGTTTCTTGCGCGCGTAGTCGTCATCGCTACGTACGGCTATTTTTGGACGTTAGATTATATATACGCCGGGTTTTGGCAGCTTCTCGGGATCGTACGACGGGGCGACGCCCGCGTTTTTTTAACGCCGACGGGCACAGCCAAACGGTCCCCGGTCATCCTTATCCCAGGTATATATGAACGGTGGGAATTTATGAAACCGATTGCACGGGTACTCTACCACGAAGGGTACCCGGTGCATGTGATCGAAGGACTCGGCTATAATCGAGGCACCGTTGAAGCGATGGCGAACGTCGTCTCTACCTATGTGCAAGAACACAATCTACGTGATTGCGTAATCGTCGCGCATAGTAAGGGCGGTCTGATAGGTAAGCAGCTTTTGGTCCAATATGAAGCGCAAAAAATCTTTAGAGGAATGGTGGCAATTAGTGCACCGTTTGCCGGTTCTAGGTATGCGCAGCTGTTTCCGCTACGATCACTGCGCATGTTTATTCCGGATGCGCCGCTGCTGAGGGCACTAGCGAAAAATGACCGGGTGAACGCGCGGATCGTATCAATCTATCCAGCATTTGATCCGCATATCCCCGGCGGAAGTCACCTGCAGGGCGCTAGGAACATTCAGGTCCAAATGTATGGCCATTTCAGGATAATCAAGGACCGCAGAATGCATCGAGAGATCATAAAGGGCATGAATAAGTTGTGAATGAATAGGGCCGTTAGCTGTCTTTTGCGATGATTACCAAACAGAGGCTCAGTGTGAGCCTCTCTTTGGTGGTTGCTCAGGTCAAATCACTTCTTTTTCGATGACGCAGCGATCGTGATTTTCTTTGGTTCTGGCAACGGAGTTAGTGGTACGTTGATCTTCAGGATGCCGTCATCAAGTCGAGCTTCAATCTTGTCGGTGTCGACGCGCTCTGGCAAAGCGATGCGGCGATAGAAACTACTGGAGCTTTCGCGGACAACGTACTTTTTGGCTTTGTCCTCGTCTTTTTCGTGACGTTCTGCGCTAATCACTAGGGCATTGTTTTCGACCTGGATGTTGACATCATCTTGTTCAAAGTTCGGCAGGTGTGCCTCTACCTGCAACTGATTATCCTTTGTGTAGACATCGGTCGTCGGGATGTTGATCCCCTTTAGCGGCGTCATCCAATCATCGCCAAAGAATTGTTTTTGTAGGGCGCTGAGCTCTGCAAATGGATCCCAGCGTACAAGGTTGCTCATTATATTCCTCCTATTATTGTTTAAATAATTCTGGAAGAAGCATAAATAGCTTCTAAAACGAGTATAGAAAAATTGGCACTCGCATGTCAAGAGTGCTAATATATGAATTTCTTATATTATGTATATTGATTTGCAACACAAAACTATTGCAAAACAATAAATAGTGCGGTATACTCGCGTCATGAAAGTAAAACAACACGACTACATCGAACGTGGGACGACCGTATTCTTGCGGTTTGCGGTCTTGGCGATTGGCGTAACCATCTTGGCTCTTTGCGGGCTGCTGATACGGATCATGACGACTGAAGACGTCGGTGGGTATCTGCCTATCTTGATCGGAATGTGCCTGGCGGCATTACCATTTTTCTATGGGCTGTATCAGGCGCTGAAGTTACTCGGCTATATTGATACGAACCAGGCGTTTTCTGAGCTGTCGGTTAACGCGCTCGGTAGGCTCAAATACTGTGCCACCGGTATCAGTGCGCTGTATGTGTTCGGTCTGCCATACATATTCATCGTTGCCGATAGCGATGATGCGCCCGGTGTTATCTTGATGGCGCTGGTCATTATATTTGCCTCAGCAGTCGCGACAGTCTTCGCGGCGGTGATGCAAAAAGTGCTGCGCACAGCGGTCGATATGAAATCTGAACATGATTTGACGGTGTGAGGCAGCCATGGCGATCGTAATCACCATCGATGTGATGCTGGCAAGGCGCAAAATGAGCGTGACTGAGCTGACCGAAAAGGTTGGTATCACGATGGCTAACTTGTCAATATTAAAAAACGGCAAAGCCAAAGCGGTTCGACTATCGACCCTAGAGGCGATTTGCAAGGCATTAGATTGTCAGCCAGGCGATATTTTGTGCTACCAACCAGATGACGGACTGGGCGCGACTAACAACTATAGGAGCTAAGACAATGAAATCAACTACTACAACCAACCATCTGCAACGTGATTTGCTTCGGATTTTATCGGGGACTGCAGTTGTTTTGCTGCTACCACTAATCGCAATGCAGTTCACAGACGAAGTGAACTGGGACTTGTTTGACTTCATGATAATCGGGGCGCTTTTACTTGCGACTGGGCTTAGCTACGTGCTACTCGCTGGTAAGTTGCCAAAAAGTGCTCACCGGGCAGTTTTAGCGCTGTTGCTCGTGGGTATACTTGTACTTATTTGGGCAGAACTAGCAGTTGGGATCTTCGGAACACCGTTCGCAGGCAACTAGCTACTGGTGCTATGAGTGCTGATTTGCCGGCGTCTATCTGTCTATCTAATTACCGATAATACTTCGAACGGTCGTGTAAGCTGGCTTTGGCTGAAAGGCCGTGTTGAACATGAGAGGCATTTCAGCCGCTCCGAGCCAGGTGTGGCCATCGTCAACTCCCCAGGCAGTGATGCGAGTACAGCGACTGACTGCCTGACAAGCATTAGCAACGTTAGCGTAGATATTCGCCTGCGCTTGTAGTTTTTGTGCTTGCGTACCAGGGGCGGGTGAGGTTCT
>DASVSL010000097.1:0-3052 GCA_036388095.1 Saccharimonadales bacterium (SeqCode)
AAGCTGCTATACGGGTGTATATTGTGCTTATGAAAAGTTTTAAAACCAAAAAATACTATGTACCTACCAGCATCCAAACCGTATTCGTCGGCACACTCGGGGTGCTGTTTGCGCTTCAGTTCTTCTTTTTGGGTCTGGCGAGCCTGGCCCAAACACAAAACCCTAATATGGACGCGTTCCCTCAGTTCTTTTATGCCTACGAATTAATGCCACTGGCACTGTTTGTCATTGCCTACGCTTTGAACCCACGCAAACTCCGCTCACTTGAGCGCAGCTTTGAGAGTCTTGTGCTAGCCGTCTGCGGTGTCGCTCTCTGGGCCGTTTTCATGTTTGTCACACCGATGGTACTGAACTACGGTGAAGGGTATGGCCAGACACTCTTTACGAGCCTGTACTTTACGGCGACTGTCTTCGCCCTTCTCTACGCCTCGCTGCTCCTGCTTCTCCAGCGCTCAGGCCGCTGGAGCTAGTTCGAACTAAAAGTCGAACAGATCGCCTAGAAAGCCTTCACGGCGCTGCTTCTTGGGCGCACGGTACTCGCTGTTGTGGCTGCCCTGGCTGTAGTGATCGCCGGACGGCCGTTGCTGCGGTGACTGTTGTATGGTCGGTGCATCGTGTTCGAGCAGTTTGTCGAGTTCACCGCGGTCAAGCCACACACCACGGCACTGTGGGCAGTAGTCAATCTCAATTCCTCGTCGTTCGCTCATGACGAGCATGGTTTGGTCATTCGGACAATTCATAGCGCACCTCCCGGGTTAGGGTTCTATTATAACGCTATCGGGCGTGGTGTAGCAGCCGAATACCGGAACACAGGGAGTAGTGAACTATTTCATAAGCAATACGTACCGTATCACGCATAGTAGTAGCGTCAACCAATCTAAAGGAGGCGCCTATGAGTTTGATCGACGACACGAAGGACAAAGCAATGGATATGATGAAGAATCCGGATAGTCGGGCGGCAATTCAAAAAATTGCCAATGACAAAGGGATCAGCTTAGAAGAAGCCAAGAGTCACTATCTGAAGCAACAGAAGCAGTAATACGCTTTCCGACACGAAAAGGACGCCTTACGGGGTGTCCTTTTCGTATAGGAGTAACTAATTATTTCGCCACCTCTCATCCATATCAGTAGTCGGGACGTACCGCCATTGCCGCGGACGCACCACGTATGCGTAAAAAGCAAGTTTATGCTATTATCTATAAATTCATAAGCTTTATGGAAAAACATAAACGTTGCATGAAACGAAATAAACCACTTCTTATTACCGTCAGTATCCTCGCCGGAGGTCTGATAACCGTCAGTGCAGTAAGTGCCTACGCATTTGCAAAGAGTAACGATGGTCGTTCGTCGCATCAAAAGACAACCACAAGTATTTCACGTACGAAAGCGCAACCTAAACCGGCGATGAAAACGTCAAAATCCAAACCAGCCGCCGAAACGAAGCCACGTCCTCAAACGCCGTCGCAGGCTCCAGTACCTGCCGTCGTCACTGCACCTACCGGTGCAGGCGCGTTTCGCGGCCTGAAGCTCTATGTGCCTCCGCAAGAAGTGGGCCGCATGTACGGCAAGATGGCTGGCAAGTCTATCGCCCAGTGGTTTGGTGACTGGACGCCTCAGCCGCGTGAAATGGCGGCGCAAACGGTCAGTCGAGCCAATGCGGCGGGGCAGCTAGCAGTGCTTGTGGCTTATAATATTCCGATTCGTGATTGCAACGGCTACTCTGCGGGCGGAGCAGTGTCGGATGTGGTGTATAGCAAATGGATTGGAGATCTGGCGGCTGGTATTGGAAGAAATCGAGCAATCGTCATCCTCGAGCCAGATGCACTCGGTCACCTGGATTGCCTATCGGCAGTCCAGCAAGCGAGCCGGCTAAAACTGTTGAGTGATGCCGTCACGACCTTGCGATCGCAAACGAGCGCATCGATCTATATTGATGCAGGTAATCCGCGTTGGAAACCAGCTGGAGTGATTGTGGCGGCCCTACTAAAAGCGAATGTGCAAGCGGCGGATGGGTTTGCATTGAACGTCTCAAATTTTTATTCGACCAGTGAAAACGTAAGTTATGGTAACGCCGTCTCGGCTCTCACTGGAGGCAAGCATTACGTTGTTGATACAAGCCGTAACGGCAACGGGCCTGCCGCCGACCTGCAATGGTGTAATCCGCCGGGCCGGGCTCTGGGTAACCCACCGACAACTGAAACCGGCCAGCCATTAGTGGACGCGTACTTGTGGGTAAAGGTGCCGGGTGAATCAGATGGGAACTGTAATGGCCATCCTGTCGCCGGTGAATGGTCGCAGGCCTACGCCGATGAGCTGATGCGAAACGCCGCCTGGTAGGGCTCGTGCTTTGACTTTACTGGGGTGTGCGGTAGGATAACTACATATTTCTTCGTCTATGTATATAGTCGGCAGCTAAATTTAACGAGACACTATCTTACTCATGGCCACGACCCAGCCACACCCGCTGACATCTGGTAAGCATTCGGCACGACGACTGGCGCTAGTAGTGCTTAGCCTTCTTGCGGTCGCCGCGGTGGCGGTTGGTTGGTATAAGATGAGTCAACCGAGCACCCCTAACGATGTGCTAAACAAGCCGCTATATGTCCCTGACGATTCCAGCGCAGCACGACAAGCGGCGGCATGGCGCGACAGTCGACCAAGCGACGCACGCCTCATGGAGCGCCTGGCGCGTATTCCGACTGCGAAGTGGTTCGGGGGTGACGCCTCATTTGAAGACATGCGCTCATATAGCGCTGCGGCTAAGACAAAAGGTCAGGTAGCGGTGGTCGTGCTGTATAACATCGTCCACCGGGACTGCGGGTTATATTCAGCCGGCGGCGCACAGACGGCGCAGTCCTACGGCGCTTTTATTGATACATTTGTGCGCGCTATCGCCGATAACCCGACAATTGTTATTGTCGAGCCTGATAGTCTTGCTCAACTTGTTGGCAGCAAACACTCAAATTGCCTGACGGCTGAGCAAGCTACCGAGCGACTGGCGATGCTGCGCTACGCCGTTACCTCGCTGAGCGACAAGCCACACGTGAAGGTG